>NZ_JAJCPX010000080.1:0-1578 GCF_020563125.1 Longicatena sp. 210702-DFI.1.196
CCTGTCTGCCCAGCACCATTTCCGGGTGGTCGATAAAATACCGGTTGATGGCAAATCCGTCCTCCGTCTGTCCTGTCTGAGTCCATTCCGGCACGATGTCCAGCGGGCGGTCCCGTTTTTGGAGAAAGATGATGTCCGATACCACCTCGGCACTGGCATTCTTTTTGAACGCGTCATTAGGCAAACGGATCGCTCCCAGCAGCTCGGCACGCTGGGCAAGATAGCGGCGCACGGTGGAATCCTTGGCGTCCATGGTATAGCGGGAGGTCACAAAAGCTACCACACCGCCGGGACGCACCTGATCCAGTGCTTTGGCGAAAAAGTAGTTGTGAATACTAAAGTTCAGCTTGTTGTAGGCTTTGTCGTTGACCTGATACTGACCAAAAGGTACATTGCCGATAGCAAGGTCAAAGAAGTCACGCCTGTCGGTGGTCTCAAAGCCGCCTACTGTGATGTCCGCCTTGGGATAGAGCTGCTTTGCGATGCGCCCGGAAACAGGGTCCAGCTCCACACCGTACAGACGGCTGTTTCGCATTTCCTCCGGCAGCATACCGAAGAAATTGCCCACACCCATAGACGGCTCCAGAATATTTCCAGTCTCAAACCCCATACGGCCCACCGCTTCATAGGTGGCCTGAATGACCGTAGGGCTGGTGTAATGGGCGTTTAAGGTGGAGCTTCTGGCGGCGGCATATTCCTCCGGGGTCAGCAGCTCTTTCAGCTGGGCATACTCTAAAGCCCATGCCGGTTTCTCCGGGTCAAACGCATCAGAGAGACCGCCCCAGCCTACATAGCGGGATAGGACTTCTTGCTGTTCAGGGCTTGCCTGCTGTCCGGCAACTTCCAGCTCTTTCAGCAAACGAATGGCATTGATATTGGCCTGGAACTTGGCTTTCGGACCGCCTTCACCCAAATGCTCATCGGTAATACGGAAGTTTTGTGCATTGCGGCGCAGGTTTGCCTTGTATTCCTCATAGGAGGCTTCCTCGGCAGCTTTGGCATTGGGGAAGGTCTGCCACTGGCCATTGACCTGAATGGAAACCGGGTGTTCATCCAGCACTTCCTCAAAGGTTTTCTCCGGCTCTGTTACAGGGGCTGGCGGCTCCGGCTCCTCGATATGCAGCCGTTCCACCACCACATCATAAGGTAGATGGTTCTTATCGCCCGGATAGACGGCCACGGTCTCGGAATGAAAGGCTGTGGATTCGGCAGACGGTTGGGGCTGTTCCTGTCTAAAGCCATCCAGCTGACGGGCATACATCCCGCGCAGCAAAGGCGCAACTTCATCCCAGCGGCAATACAGCACAGCCAGACGCTTTTCCTCTGCATCCAAGACTTCCAGCTCCATGCCCTGTGCCGTAGTACGGTAATCGGCAATATCGCCGGTCTCCAGATTCAGGGTCTCGATCTCACCGGAATAGGCTCTGCTCAGCCAGTAGGCGATCTCGCTGTTGCTCCTGCCGGATTGCAGCAGCGCGGAAATCTGCTTTTTATCCGCTTCATCCATCAGTCCATGAGCCAACACATCCCGCAAGTCCTGATCTGCCTTGTCCGGGTCAATAGGAAGAAACTCGGTAT
>NZ_JAJCPX010000081.1:0-1444 GCF_020563125.1 Longicatena sp. 210702-DFI.1.196
TTACCTGCTGGATAAATGAGTCATTGTCCAGTTTTTCCGGGTCTGCCACCTGTCCGTTGACAATCCCTCTTTCCTCCAGAGCTTCCCGGATGGCGATTGGGTCGATGTCGTCAAAACGGTCCTGTTCTTCTTCGGTATAGAACCGGTCCTCCTGAATGAGCTGGGCAAGCCTGCGCTGTACCTTCGGCCAGGGCAGCTGCGTTTCCTCCGGGCTGCCAGCACGGACAACGAACAGGCTGTTGCTGTTACTGCCGCCGTATTCCTGAGCCAGCCATGCGGCGGTATCTTTTTCTCTTGCATGGTCTTTCATATAGCGGACAACAGCGTGTTTACTCTCGATATTGCCGTTCCATGCACAAAGGGCTGTATCAATATCTTCCTGCGAAAGAGGGCGCAGAAGTTCATGGAGCTTTGGATAGGTTTCGTCGATCACTTCCCGGTGCAGACGCTGGCGGAACTCCGGCACATCCGAATAGAGTCGGATCAGCTCCATATCCTTAGAACCAAGGACCGCACGGCGCACAGCGGCATTACCCTCGATGACAGCATTTTCACGGTCAGAATGACCGCAGGCATTGCGGTATGCGGTATCCTCAGAAATGGCGGCAGTCACCACAGGCTTATACTGCTCAAACTGCTCCCCAAGGGTAGGCTTTGGTGTTTCTTCATCCATCTCCGGCTGCTGGGCTTGAATGGCATCTTCTTCGGCCAGTTCCTGTTCAGACTGGATCTTGTCATACTGTGCCTGTTCCTGTTCGGTAAGATAGCGGTCTTTCTGGACAAGTGAGGTAATGCGCTTGGCAACCTTTTCCCAGTTCAAGTGAACATCCGGGCAGTCCTGCTTTTTATAGTGCAGTCCTTTCCCATCGTGATCTTCGCCGCTGTGTGTTGCGCCGGACAGGGCATGAGAGCGTCCGCCAATGCCATACTCGTCTTTGAGGAATCTCACTTTCTCCTTATCCGTATGGTTTGCCATGAAGAACGCATAGATACGGCCTTTTCCTCCGGCGAAACTGCTGCCGCCGGTCATAGCGGCGTCGATCTCATCCTCGGTAATGAAGTGCTGAACGATTGGCACTTGGGAAAGGTCTGAAGAAAAGGTCCTGCGCGGCAGGTCAAGGTCCTTCAAGTTCTCCCAGATCTCCCTTGGTCTGTGATAGTGAAAACGCAACAGGTCACGGTCCTGCTGATAGGCAGTCCAGAAGGCGGCGTATTCTTCCTTGAGTGTCTGGCGGAAAGCCGGGTCACTCAGCTGCTCCGTCAGGCGGCGGGTCTCCTCCGGGAAACCATTGCCTTTGATCTCTGACAGGCAGGACAAATATCCGGCTTCTCTGGCACCCTCACTGAGATCGTGATACAGATACCAGAGCTTTTCTGCAAGGAGGGATTGTTCATAGCCTGCCGCTTCTGCAAGCTCCACATTGGAGGCAAACTGGCCGCTCTC
>NZ_JAJCPX010000082.1:0-1436 GCF_020563125.1 Longicatena sp. 210702-DFI.1.196
TGATTGTGTGCAGGAACTGATCGACCTTCAGATGGATGCAGCGGTTCCGGACAGCGCTATTCAGGAGAAACAGGCAGAGCTGAACCGGCTCTATGACAGCTTTTCTGCCAAATACGGTCTCATCAATGACCGTGCAAACCGTCTGGCCTATGCAGACGATTCTTCCTATTACCTGCTCTGTGCGCTGGAAGTCATTGATGAGGACGGAAAGCTGGAGCGCAAGGCGGATATGTTCACCAAACGGACCATCAAGCCCCATCAGGCAGTGGCTGTGGTGGATACGGCAAGTGAAGCGCTGGCGGTGTCCATCTCGGAAAAAGCCTGCGTGGATATGGGCTATATGAGCCAGCTTACCGGAAAAACAAAAGAAGAACTGGCCGGAGAACTGCAAGGTGTGATCTTCCGTGTACCGGGACAGCTGGAGCAGGACGGATCGCCCCATTATGTGACCGCCGATGAATACCTTTCCGGCAATGTACGCCGCAAACTGCGTCAGGCACAGCGGGCGGCACAGCAGGACCCGGTTTATGCAGTCAATGTGGAAGCTCTTACCGCCGCCCAGCCCAAGGACCTGGATGCGTCGGAGATCGAGGTGCGTCTGGGCGCTACTTGGATCGACAAGGAGTACATCCAGCAGTTTATGTACGAAACCTTTCGTACACCGTATTATCTCCAGAGAAATATCGAGGTCAAGTACTCGTCTTTTACCGCTGAATGGCAGATCACAGGAAAAACTTCTGTTCCTTATAGTGATGTAGCTGCCAAGACCACCTACGGAACCAGCCGTGCCAATGCCTACAAGATTTTGGAGGACAGCTTAAACCTGCGGGATGTCCGTATCTATGACACCATAGAGGACGCAGATGGAAAAGAGCGCCGCGTGCTGAACGCCAAGGAGACCACCCTGGCTGCCCAAAAGCAGCAGGCTATCCGGGAAGCCTTCAAGGACTGGATCTGGAGAGACCCGGAGCGCCGACAGACTCTGGTGCGCCAGTACAACGAGGAAATGAACTCCACCCGTCCCCGCGAGTATGATGGCAGCCACATCACTTTTGGCGGCATGAACCCGGAAATTACCCTGCGGGAACATCAGCTGAATGCCATTGCCCATGTGCTGTATGGCGGTAATACTCTGCTGGCACACGAAGTGGGCGCAGGCAAAACATTTGAGATGGTGGCCTCTGCGATGGAGGCTAAACGCCTGGGCTTATGCCAGAAATCTCTCTTTGTGGTTCCAAACCACCTGACCGAGCAGTGGGCGTCGGAGTTTCTGCGCCTCTATCCTTCTGCCAACATCTTAGTCACAACCAAAAAGGACTTTGAGACCCATAACCGCAAAAAGTTCTGCGCCCGTATTGCCACCGGTAACTACGACGCCATCATCATGGGACACAGCCAGTTTGAGCGTATCCCCATCAGCCGGGAGCGTCAGGAAC
>NZ_JAJCPX010000083.1:0-1436 GCF_020563125.1 Longicatena sp. 210702-DFI.1.196
GTTCCTGACGCTCCCGGCTGATGGGGATACGCTCAAACTGGCTGTGTCCCATGATAATGGCATCATAATCACCCGTCGCAATACGAGCGCAGAACTTCTTTCGGTTATGGGTCTCAAAGTCCTTTTTTGTGGTGACTAAGATATTGGCGGAAGGATAGAGACGCAGAAACTCCGACGCCCACTGCTCGGTCAGATGGTTTGGAACCACAAAAAGAGATTTCTGGCACAAGCCCAGGCGTTTGGCTTCCATCGAAGCAGCTACCATCTCAAAAGTTTTGCCTGCGCCTACTTCATGTGCCAACAGGGTATTTCCTCCATACAGCACATGGGCAATGGCGCTTTTCTGGTGTTCCCGCAGGGTAATGGCCGGGTTCATGCCCCCAAAAGTGATATGGCTGCCATCATATTCGCGGGGACGGGTAGAGTTCATTTCTTCGTTGTACTGGCGCACCAAAGTCTGGCGGCGCTCCGGGTCTCTCCAGATCCAGTCCCTAAAGGCTTCCCGGATCGCCTGCTGTTTTTGAGCCGCCAGGGTGGTCTCCTTGGCGTTCAGCACGCGGCGCTCTTTTCCGCCTGCGTCCTCTATGGTGTCATAGATGCGGACATCCCGCAGGTTCAGGCTGTCCTCTAAAATCTTGTAGGCATTGGCACGACTGGTCCCATAGGTGGTATAAGCTGCCACATCGTTGTAGGATACAGAAGATTTCCCCTTGATCTGCCATTCAGCGGTAAAGGACGAATAGTTGACCTCGATACTGCGCTGGAGATAAAACGGGGTGTTGAAGGTCTCATACATAAACTGCTGGATGTACTCTTTGTCGATCCAGGTAGCGCCCAGACGCACCTCAATCTCCGACGCATCCAGGTCTTTGGGCTGGGCGGCGGTAAGAGCTTCCACATTGACTGCATAAACCGGGTCCTGCTGTGCGGCCCGTTGCGCCTGACGCAGTTTGCGGCGTACATTGCCGGAGAGGTATTCATCAGCAGTCACATAATGGGGTGTGCCGTCTTTCTCCAGCTGTCCCGGTACACGGAAGATTACGCCTTGCAGCTCTCCGGCCAGTTCTTCTTTTGTTTTTCCGGTAAGCTGGCTCATATAGTCCATATCCACGCAGGCTTTTTCCGAGATGGACACCGCCAGTGCTTCACTTGCCGTATCCACCACAGCCACCGCCTGATGGGGCTTGATGGTCCGTTTGGTGAACATATCTGCCTTACGTTCCAGTTTCCCATCCTCGTCGATGACTTCCAGCGCACAGAGCAGGTAATAGGAAGAATCGTCTGCATAGGCCAGTCGGTTTGCACGGTCATTGATGAGACCGTATTTTGCAGAAAAGCTGTCATAGAGGCTGTTCAGTTCCGCCTGCTTTTGGGTAATGGTGCTGTCCGGAACCGCTGCATCCATCTGAAGGTCGATCAGTTCCTGCACACAATCA
>NZ_JAJCPX010000084.1:0-1409 GCF_020563125.1 Longicatena sp. 210702-DFI.1.196
ATAAGGAAATGCGAGGGTTAGACCGATACAGAGAACAGCCCAAAGAGTATAAATACCATGACCCTTATGATGACTGGATATTCCGTCAACTTGCGGACATAGACAGCAGAAATAACATTCCCGACACTTCGCCACAGTTAGATTTTGATGAAACGGACTATGAAGATTATCTGAAAGAGAAATGGAACAGAGGTCTTTAATTTTCCTCTTGAATGAAAGATACAGCAAACAAAAAGCCCAGTAAAGAGTGCAAAGCACCACCAATGGTGGCAAGGCTCTTGACAGGGCTTTTTCTTTTCTGTGGTTGGTAATCAAGAGGAAGAAAGAAAAAGTGTGTATTTTTCAAGACAGAAAAATGTCAAGGGGGGTGTGCTGATTTTTGTTGTGGCGGATATATGGAACTGTTATAATATGGATATGTTTAAATTACGTTATAAGCAAGAATATTCTGCTGATTTGTCAAAAAACATCATTGCAACTGCCAGTTGACATATTTCCATATCTAAATGGTGGCTATGCAACTGATAATATTGCTAAAATTACACCATGAAAGAAAGGAGTGTTAGCTAATGAATATGGCAGACAGAATACAATATTTAAGGAAATCAAAAGGAATATCACAAGAGGAACTTGCGGATAAAGTTGGAGTTTCAAGGCAGGCTGTTTCCAAATGGGAAAGTGAACAAAGTACGCCTGACTTAGAAAAAATAATTATAATGAGTGATTTTTTTGGAGTAACAACTGACTATATCCTAAAGGGAATTGAACCAGTAGCAGACAAAGAACAAAAAAATAAAGAGCTTACGAGTAAGGTACTTTATATATCATCAACAGCTTTTGTTGCTATTGGGCTGTTTTGTGCATTTGGTAATTGGTATGCAGAACAAACAATGGAAGCAGTTTGGGGTTCAATGA
Source organism: Longicatena sp. 210702-DFI.1.196 (assembly GCF_020563125.1). Lineage (NCBI taxonomy): Bacteria > Bacillati > Bacillota > Erysipelotrichia > Erysipelotrichales > Erysipelotrichaceae > Longicatena > Longicatena sp. 210702-DFI.1.196. Next base: position 916 of record NZ_JAJCPX010000084.1, read on the forward strand.
TTATTCAAGCTATAGGGATTGTTGGATATTTTATAGCGAGAATACTATCGGAAGAAAAATCCCCCTTTTATGTAAATTGGCTTAATATAATCGGAGTTGCTTTTATGCCTATTTCTATGATTACAGGATATATTTCAGGATTGGTTTTCAAACTAGAAGGGTGGATTGCACCTTATCCGATAGGAATATTTCATACTTTAGTTTTCGTGTTAGTATTCTTTGTAGTTGTGATTGCAAGCTATATTATTCTAAAGAAACAAACAAAATAGTGATTACCTTTATTTTGCAAAAGCAGTTAGTCTTAGGATTGACTGCTTATTAATAAAAGACACCACTTCAATGTGTCAATGGTGTCTTTTTAGTGCTATTTTATCGTCATATCAAGGCTCGTTCAATCGTGGTATATTCGTGGTAAAATGAGTGTTTTTCTATACTTCGAAATGCTTGAAAGTGTAATATTTATAGGGATAATCAAAAATCAGATATAAAGTTTA
>NZ_JAJCPX010000085.1:0-1384 GCF_020563125.1 Longicatena sp. 210702-DFI.1.196
AGGGTTTGTCAAGAAAAGTGTGTAAGTAAAATTGATTAAGACATCTATTTAAGATATTTTTCAATACGAGATGTAAAAATTTCATTAACCATAAGTTGATTCAACACTTTTGACCAATCGTGAATGGTTCCGTTATTCCATTTCTTTTCTAGCTCTGTACAGCGTAAGTATAATAATTTGAATAAGGCGTTTTCATTTGGAAAGGCGCCTTTTTTCGTTACTTTGCGAAAACTTGAATTGATCGACTCTATCGCGTTAGTGGTATACATAATACGTCGTACATCACTTCCATAATCATATAATTGTTCTACAAATTTGAAGTTCCTTTTCCATACTTCAATAGCTCCAGGATACTGTTCCCATGTTCGACAAAAAGATTCAAAGGCTGCCGCTGCCGCTTTTAAATTTGGTGCCCCATATACTTTCTTTAATTCTTGTGTGAACTTTTTATAATCCTTACTAGGGACGTATTTAATGGAATTGCGGATCAGATGTACGATACATCTTTGAACAATGATCTTAGGAAATATTGCTTTGGCTCCTTCTTCCAGTCCACTAACTCCATCCATCGACATAAAGAAAACATCTTCTATCCCTCGTGCTTTCAATTCATCAAATATCTGCATCCAATAATTCTTACTCTCGCTTTCACTAAGCCATAATCCAAGGATATCTTTATGCCCATTCAAATCGTAGCCTAATATCGTGTATACAGCGCATTCTTTCGCCTCATAGCCACTACGCAATGTCACATACATACAATCTACGAACAAGAAGGCATAGCACTTCTTTAATGGTCTATTTCGCCATTCTTCTAGTTCTGGTAATATGGCATCTGTAATATCGGATACCATTTCATGAGAAATTGAAAATCCATAGATATCTTCTATTGTTTTTGATATATCACGTTGACTCATTCCTCGTGCATACATCGCTAATACTTTATCTTCTATTCCTGAAACATCTCTTTGTCGTTTTGATATCAGCTGTGGCTCAAAAGAGCCATCACCCTCTCTTGGTGTATCTATCGTGATATCTCCCTTTGTAGTATGAACAGTTTTTTGACCATATCCATTTCTACGATTCTGCGTTTGTTTATATTCTTTATTATTATTCTCATATCCTAAATGATGACTCATCTCACCTTGGAGCAACGATTCAAATATCGGACCAAAAAGTTCTTTGAGTGCTTCATCTGCATCTTCTGCTGATTGTGGATCAAATTGTTTTGCGATTTCTTGCGCGAGTGCTACTGTTTTTGGATCTCTTTTTATTCTTGCCATATGTTATTTCCTCTACTTTCTTTTATTGTATCATAAGCATATAAAAACTGTGTATCGTTAAGTCGTACGCTCTTAACTTACACAGTTTATTTTACACTCTC
>NZ_JAJCPX010000086.1:0-1346 GCF_020563125.1 Longicatena sp. 210702-DFI.1.196
AGCTGCTTGACCGCATATTGGCTATATCCCCAGAATTAAAGGAAGCCTATCAGATAGATACCTTCTCTTCAATACATACAGCGATTTCAGTAATGCAGAAAAAGATTTCAATGAGATGATATCATTGATACGAAAATCTCATATGCTGAAATAGTAGTAATCTATAAAATGTTGAATAACTGAAAAGAAGAAATCATCAATTCTTTTATTCTCGTAGATGGAAGACGGCTGTCGAATGGCATCATGAAATCTCGTAACTCTATTGTAAAACTGATCAAGAAAACAGGTAATGGATATGTGAATTTCGCACACTTCCGTAACCGTTGTATGCACTGCATGAACAAAGATGCATTGTCTTGCCTCTCTGATGCTCAGCTTTCAATCAGAATGAAGGAAAGAAACGAGGTACCTATAAAAAATAACTATCATGCATACAATGATTGACATATAAAAAAAGAAGTAATTTGTTAATTTCTGAATCTTATTACTTCTTTTTTGAAACCCCACGTTATTTTAGAGCCCCTTTCTTTACTATTTATGGGGTGCTTTTTCCCCCATGGTATTTTATACCCCAAATTTTGTATACCCCCACACTATTTCAGATTACCATGATAATTAAGATGATTCGTCATTTACATATCTAATTCTGTCGATTATTACTTACACATGATTCTTCACATTCCCCCTATCTAAAGGCGATTTTTTAAAACACACTATTCAAATTCTTCATTGCGATCATAAATATTAAATTTATTTAATGTGCTACTGATATCAAATTTATTACACACAAAATATACTTAAATTCTATATAGACCGTTCAGAATGACTGATTTTTCCATATTCTTTCATTGAGTATTTCAAGATATTGAAAATATCTTCTTTGAGAATAAATTCATATTCAGGAGATAATCTAGTAAACATCGGTAACCCTTGAACATTAGCTCTGATTTCGGAACTATTTAAAAAATTTTCTATATAGTCTTGCTGTGGCGTAACTTCAGTTTTGTATACCTATCTGAATGAAATAAAGTAGAATCAAATGGAACACTTATTAATCGGATTGGCTGGTTATCAGTATTAATAAATTGAACAAGGTAATGGTAATCATTGTATGAGATTTTATCTACATATTGCCAAATAGATTTACATGATTTTTCCATATCGTAATATTACCTATAATCAAAAATTTAAGTAAAAGCATACTTGATTGTGTTAATTCTCGCAAAAAAGAAGAGGAAAGAATCAAGAAATTATATAAGCAAGAACAAAAGATAAATATTAAGTAGCCTGTAACTGTGAACTTTTTTATTAACTCACTTTCGCTTGGAGTATAGAAATATATTATG
>NZ_JAJCPX010000087.1:0-861 GCF_020563125.1 Longicatena sp. 210702-DFI.1.196
TATTCTCAAAATCGGTCAAACAGCTAGTTGATAAAGAAAAGACATGGGTACTCCTTGAAAATGATTTTCATGATGTTTTAGACAGCAAAGGAAATATAATATATCGATACAAATCATGTATCGATAACTACACATATGAATATAAAGACGAAAATGGAATCAAACATTCAAAGACAGTAAAAGAAAAACGTGTTTGTACATTTTCCCCAAAGCTACAACGAAAAAAGTTAATGGAAATCGACAAAATGATTGAAAGAGCGCAAAGATTACGAGCATCAGAAGCAAAGAAAGAAGAGTATGGGGAAAGTGCGAGATATGTAAATTTTGTGGATAGAGATGGTAAAAAAGCCCATACAGTACTAAATGAAGAAAAGATAGATATGGATAGAAAACTAGCAGGCTTTAATCTTCTAATCACTTCCGAATACAAAATGGAAGATCAACAGATATATGAAGCATATCATAATTTATGGAGGATTGAGGAATCTTTCAGAGTTATGAAAAGTGAATTAGACGCAAGACCTGTCTATCTTCAAAAAGAGAATAGTATAAAAGGACATTTTCTTATATGTTATACTACGGTACTACTAATACGACTGTTTCAATTCAAGATACTAAATAACGAATACTCAACAAGTGATATATGTAGTTTTATCAAGGAGTTTAAAGTTGTACAGATCAACGATTCAAGATACATCAACATGACACGTTCTTCTGATTTCATCACCAAGCTTTCAGCTCTATTAAAACAACCAATCACAAATTATTATCTTACCAATAAACAAATAAAAATGATGCATACTCGTTAGCTATAATTTCGAGTTTACACCATTTTTTTACTTTTAACTTCTAAAGATAGGT
>NZ_JAJCPX010000088.1:0-851 GCF_020563125.1 Longicatena sp. 210702-DFI.1.196
ACTGCACTATAAAAAGCAGGACTGCCCGGATGTTCACTTGAACTGGGAAAAGGTTTCCAAGCGCATTACCTCACTTGTCCAGAAAGGCCGCTATCTTACCGAACAGGAACAAGCGCAGTATGACAAGATCCAGGCTGAAAAGGATCTGGCAGAAGAAGATGCCATTCAAGCCCAGCAGCCGGAGATAGAGGAAGAAACGCCAAAGCCTACCCTTCGGGAGCAGTTTGAGCAGTATAAGCCTGTGGTGACTGCCGCCATATCTGAGGATGTGGCATATCGAAATGCCTGCGGTCATTCCGACCGTGAAAATGCTGTCATCGAGGGCAATGCCGCTGTGCGCCGTGCGGTTCTTGGCTCTAAGGATATGGAGCTGATCCGCCTTTATTCGGATGTGCCGGAGTTCCGCCAGCGCTTGCACCGGGAAGTGATCGACGAGACCTATCCAAAGCTCCATGAGCTTCTGCGCCCTCTTTCTCAGGAAGATATTGATACTGTCCTTTGTGCATGGAACGGCAATATCGAGAGTAAACACGCTGTCGTCCGCTATATGAAAGACCATGCAAGAGAGAAGGATACCGCTGCATGGCTGGCTCAGGAATACGGTGGCAGCAACAGCCCGTTCGTTGTCCGTGCCGGCAGCCCGGAGGAAACACAGCTGCCCTGGCCGAAGGTACAGCGCAGGCTTGCCCAGCTGATTCAGGAGGACCGGTTCTATACCGAAGAAGAACAGGATCGTTTTGACAATATCGACCCTATCGCCATCCGGGAAGCCCTGGAGGAAAGAGGGATTGTCAATGGACAGGTGGCAGACCCGGAAAAACTGGACAATGACTCATTTATCCAGCAGGTAA
>NZ_JAJCPX010000089.1:0-850 GCF_020563125.1 Longicatena sp. 210702-DFI.1.196
CAGCAGGTGCTGCGGCAGATCGGCGTTACCGTCCGAAATGCAGAGCGCGAAGCCAACCAAGAAAGGAGCAAACAAGATGAACAATCCCATGACCTATATCCAGAACGGAGACTATCTGATTCCCGACCTGAAGCTGAGCCAGCAGCCGGAGAAACCCCTGGGCAAGTACGGCAGGATGAGGAAAACTTACCTGAAAGAACATCGTCCCATCCTCTACAACCAGATGTTGCTGAGCGAGAAGCTGTACCCGCACCTTCTGGAGATCGACGAGACCGCCCAGAGCAGACTGGAGCAGATGATGCCCCAGCTGGCGAAGGAAGCGGGAGCCACCGAGGAACTGAAAGCCAGCGATCCCATGAAGTGGGTGGGGCTGATGAACAACTGCAAAGCCCAGGCCGAGGAAATCCTGATGGCGGAGCTTATCAACAGCTGACTCTAAACCTGTTCCTCTCCGAAGCGGAACAGATCCAATCCATAGATGAAGCAGAGAATGTAGCGCATACATCCTCTGCTTTTTCTTTTGCCCAAAATGACATCGACCATGTGCTGCGTTTGGGCGGCAATACAGACCGTCAAAGGGAGCGTGTGGTTGCAGCCTTTGAAAAGCAGAAAACCACCGCTGAGATTTCCGAGATACTGAAAACGCTGTACCACGGCGGCAATGGCCTTGGCAGTGTGAGCGCATGGTATGCCGAGGATGGTATCCATCTTTCCCATGGGAAGTCTGTCCGTTATGACAGGTCTGCCCAGGTCATTTCCTGGGAGAGCGCCGCAGAGCGTATCGGGGAGCTTTTGGAGAGCGGCCAGTTTGCCTCCAATGTGGAGCTTGCAGAAGCGGCAGGCTATGAAC
>NZ_JAJCPX010000009.1:0-96166 GCF_020563125.1 Longicatena sp. 210702-DFI.1.196
TGCAAGCAGGTAAACACAGGTTATTTCTTAATATCCTTTTGTTTGGGAAACTTCAGTTTCCCAATTTGAAATTGTTTGACGTGTAACTTGAATTTCCTCAGCAACATTTTCTTGTGTCAAACCTGCTTGCAACCTTGCTTCTTTTAACTTTACACCTATTTTCATAACACCATTCCTTTCGCAGTTACTATCCCACTTCTATGCTTTGCTGTCTATCAAAAATGTTTGGAATACACAAAATATCTGTGTCAAAATTTTTTTACATGCATTATCTAGTGTCAAAAGACTGGATTAATACTAAATATTGCTTATTACAAAATTATAAATTTTCAAAAATATTCCTATAGTCCTCTTGAGTATCAAAGATAGAAAAGAAAAAGTCCTGTCGAGTGCCTACCACTTCTTCAGAAGTGGTGCTTTGCACTCTTGATCGGGCTTTTTGTTTACTGTATCTTCTGCAAAGAGGAAAAAGACTACTCATCCGCATTATCTAAATCGTACTTTTTTAATACTTCCTGTAAAAACTCCATATCCTCTTTTGCGTTCGGATTTATCATTTTCACGACTTGATAAGGCATTTTATACTCTTTAATTCATATATTACACATGGCTTTTTTATTATGTCATCTAATTTAATACAAGACAAACAAACGTTATTCAAAGTTGAATACTTAACACAAACTGGATTTTTAGCGTTTATACTCTGCTTTACCTAATTGTATAGGTTCTGTATTCAATAACACCCATTTTACACATAATTCGCTTAATCTACTTAATTCATCATTCCAAGCATGATTTTGTTTGATTTTGTTGATGATATTTATAAATTCATTATTTTCACTTTCTGTCAATTGATTACCTTGACTTAAATACCCCAATAATGCTTGGACCATTTGTAGATACTCTTTATCCCAATTCATCTTACCATTATCAAGTATTTCCTGTGATAATTTACCTGAAATTCTAATCACTTCTCCTTGTAACGTTGAAGCATGTCCACATGATGGAACAAGTAGTTGCCATAGTTCTTCATGCTGATCTTCCCACTTTTTAGCTTTGACCTTAATTTTTGATTTTCCATCATATACGACTCTTTTGGGAATTGGCATCACATTAAAAATTTTATATAATTCTTTTAAACTGCTTTCTATTTCATCGATATAATCTTTATTTATACGATCTCTAAACCATTCAAAATCAGTTCCGATTCTTTCTACTTGTTTTTGCTCTTCGCCGCTTAACTTCGCACCTTTATCTATTAAATACTTTATCATTATAACCAAATCAGGGATATTCGCATTTTTTGCAACAGCCATTGCTTTTAGTAATGGTGTTTGATTCATATCATTTTTAGCATTTATATTCGCTCCTGCTTCAACTAAGGTTTTTAGATGATTGAGACGAAAGTATTGTGTAGCATAAAATAATGGTGTTTCATTTCTTGAATTGACAGCTTCTATATTGGCACCTAATCGAATTAAAAATTCAGGATTTCCGTTTGGATTTATCACTTGGTGGTGGAGCGGTGTATTATGATAAGTGTCTTTATAATCAATATCTGCCCCTTGTTCAACAAGCCATTTCATTATATTTTCAGAAAGTTTAAAAGAAAGGGCATTCGTTTTATCGTACCCACCATATGCATTGATATCGCATTTTTCAAATATTGCTTTTATTTCTTCTTCGTTTCCTCTTTCAAAAATTTCATCAAAATCTTTAACTAAAGTTTTTCTTTTTGTACCACTTTTAATTTTATTTGTTTTTTCTGCTGATTGCTTTTTCTTAACTACATCTTTTTCTGAATTTTTCTTTTTAAACCTATCAAACAACCCCATACAAAACCTCCTCATCAACTTCTAATTTACCTATTTGCCTTGTTATTGGTATTGTTGTATCTTCTTTCATACTTTCTTACATTATAGACTTATTACCTTTAAAAAGTCTATTCTTGAAATATCTTTTTATTTGAGTTACACTAGACAATCCAAAAAAAGCATGACATCGCGTCATACTTCAGATTCGCTTTACAAACTGGAAATTATCGGATATTCAAATTATCTACATTTTTCTATACAAATGCGTTAAGTGTTGTAATTCCAATTTTGCTTGCTAAATATTCCATCATTAGAAATTATTAGCTTTTTCTTCTCAAAATCTCTTCCACCTAAATTTTTAATCGCAGTCTCTAACATTTTATTACTTTCCTTATATAAAAACGGTGATATGTACTTATAAACATTGTCGTTATTGCTAATCTCTGGCAATGCTGCAACATCGTTCATGTCCATTTTTCTTATAATTACTTTATCGTTTTCTATATATGGAAATACATCAAATAATTCTGTCATCATAAACTCCTCAAAATCAAATATGTCTTTCATTGCCTTTATTATGACATCTTATAACGGGAATTATGAAAGTATTTTATAAACCGCGTTTAATGTTTTTTCTTCATCTGCCCCATTGTCTGTGTATAATTGTACTTCATACTTTATATCTTTATGTTGCAAGCATAAATCAAGAAAGTATAAGAAAATTCCAATATCAATTTGATTATAGAAAGACACTTTATCAGCAGGCATTATTCCTCGCTTACCTTGCTTTTTATACCTATAAACATTTAAAAGGGTATCAGTATGTTCTACTAACCAGGGCTGTGTATTGCAAGCACTGGGGGCAAATCTAACAATATCAGATATTCCCCCAAGTGGTTCTCCCAACCAAATTTCATCCATAGACTTTCGTTTGCTCTTGAACATATCTTTGCGGAATTTTCTTTCATCATCTACTTTTGATATTGCAATCATTATGATAAAATCAAGACCATCATATGACGGTTCATTCGTCTTTCCAATTCCAAACCATAGTGTTCCAATGTTTTGTGAAACAAGGTATAAATCTAATTGCTCGCCTAAATACCCAATATTCTGCAAATAATTATCTCTCTTTTCACTGTATAGCAAAATGCAGAACTGTTGACCACGTTTACAAGTAGTTTCATTCGCAGGAACAATTTTAATTGCTGTTTTTATATCGGGACATAGCGGGATAAGTGTCTTATATATTTCTTTGATATTCTCAATGTCATTTGCAGATATAGAATCATTTCCAATATTTCTAAATAAATGAAACGATTTCCTTTTAAAAATTATACTGTATAATTCTTTGTTTAAGTTCATAACCTTGTCCTCACAAATTCTTATTTCGTACTATATAAGTGTAGATGATAGCTATATCTTATTTTAGCATATTATCATTTTTTACACCACATCACAAGAAATCAAACTCATTTTCAAAAAAATGACCAACTATCATTACGATAACTGGTCATTCTCACGACTTTTTCACGACTTTTTACGACTTTTCACGGAAAATCTACGTCTTTTATATGCTTCTATCTATCATGTATATTTTATCTGTATGCAGTTGTATGTAATTATGAGTAATGCAACAAGGAAATAACAGAAGTTAGTCATTAGTGCGTAAAATTATAACTTTATTTACACGTGAAAATCGTTACTGGAATAATAGTATTATTTATTGATCTCTACATAAATATAACCTCGCAAGATACTTATTACTTTTCATTATTTTGTAATTCAAATATTGTTTTCTGTGATTCAATTTCTGCTCTTAATTCTTCATCGGATGGTAAATACAACTTGTATTTGCTTGCAAATAATTGTTCATTACCTTTCAATATTGAATAACGTGCAATATCTTCATCTGTTTCTAAACATAAGATAATGCCAATGGTTGGATTATCACTTTCTGTTCGTTTTAATTCATCATACATTCTTACATACATATCCATTTGCCCTACATCTTGATGCGTTACTTTTTCTGTTTTCAAATCGACTAACACAAAACATTTTAAATAATAATTATAGAAGACCAAATCAATAAAATAATCTTGTTTTTCCGTATGGATATGTTGTTGCCGTGCAACAAAAGCATATCCTTTTCCTAGTTCCATTAAGAATTTTTGCAAGTTACTAATAATACTTGTTTCTAGCTCTGTTTCTGTAAATGAAGTATTAGTTGGTAAAGATAAAAATTCCGCAATCACTGGATTCTTAATAAATTCTAACTTGTCATATTGATATTTTGTTGTTAATTGTTTCATCTCTTCAACTACTGGATCCTTTACTTGCGATTTAAGTAAACGGTAATAGTATTGTGATGCAATATTACGTTGTAAGGTTCTAACATTCCAAGCTTGTTGAGCAGCTTCTTTTTCATACCAGTTACGTGCTTTTTCATCTTTTACTTGTATTAAAGTACGATAATGAGTCCAACTAAGTAATGGAACAGATTTTCCACTCACTGAGTGGAAAATGTTTGGATACATTTTATAAAAAGAATAAAAACTATAAAGATTTGTTTTTGTGTATCCTTTACCATACTCATTTGTAAGTTCTTTTGATAATTTTCTAATAAGTGTTGTCCCATATTCAGCACGATCTTCACCTTTTAGTTCTTCTTCTGCTATTCTATAACCTATCAACCAATTTCTATAAACTAAAGCAGTATTGATCGCTTGGTATGCCTGTTTCTGAGATAATTCAATTATGTTTTTTAAATCTGATACAATATCTTCTGTCTTTTCTGCTTTAATAAGTTGATTAATATCCATTAAATTATTATCCATTTTTCTCATCAACCTTTCTTTAGTTATTTACGTACTCCGAATACATCTCTCAATAGAGTATATCAACACGCTTGTGTTTTAGTTTTATATTAAAAGACACTTTTTCACATGTGTATTCACTCATACTTTTCATTCCTAAAAAATTCGAATTTACCTATATTTCTTATTATAGCACGATGACATTTTTAATACCACAGCACTAGAAATTAATCTTAATTTCAAATAAAAATGACCAATTATACATAATGATAACTGGCCATTCTCACGACTTTTTTACGACTTTTCACGGAAAAATCGTGTTTTTATGCAAAAAATCTTCGCTTTTTATATGCGTTTATATGCTACCTGTATGATGCCAAAAACCCTTTCGTTATCGGCTTTTTAGCGTTGTATGCTATGTGTATGGTAGTTGTACGAACTCTTACTTATTCTTCATATGTGGGAACAACAACACCTCACGGATCGTTGTCTGCCCAGTCAGCAACATCACAAAGCGGTCAATACCCAAACCAACACCGCCTGTAGGAGGCAACCCATATTCCAACGCCTCTACATAATCCGTATCCATTTCATTCGCTTCATCATCCCCAAGATCACGCAGCTTTAACTGATTTTCAAAACGCTCTCTTTGATCAATTGGATCATTCAACTCAGAGAAAGCATTCGCATATTCATGTCCATCAATGAACAATTCATAACGATCCGCAAAACGTGGATCCTGTGCATTCTTCTTTGCTAATGGAGAAATTGATGTTGGATGTCCATAGATGTAAGTAGGCTGAATCAATGTTTCTTCAACATATTTCTCAAAGAATAAGTTGATGATGTGACCAACACTGTTATGCTTCTTTTCTACTTCAATATCATGTTCCTTCGCAATCTCACAAGCTTCCTCAAAGCTCATTTCTTTCCAGAAATCTACACCACAAGCTTCTTTGATTGCATCTACCATATGCAAACGTTTGAAAGGTGCTTTTAAAGAAATAGCTTTTTCATTATAAGTAATCTCGGTTGTGCCTAATACCTCATTTGCGACATAATCAAATAAACCTTCAATCAAATCCATCATACCATTCAAATCAGAGTAAGCAACATAAGCCTCCACTGTTGTAAATTCTGGATTATGTGTTGCGTCCATTCCTTCATTACGGAATAAACGGCCAATTTCATATACACCCTCTAAACCACCGACAATCAATCGCTTTAATGGTAATTCTGTTGCGATACGCAAATAGAAAGGCATATCTAAAGTATTGTGATGTGTAATGAATGGTCTTGCGGCTGCTCCACCTAAAATTGGCTGCAATACCGGTGTTTCCACTTCCATCAACCCTTTACCATCTAAGTAACGCTGAATCGCACGGATGATTCTTGGTCGTGTTACGGCAATGCGCTTGCTTTCCTCATTCATAATCAAGTCAACATAACGTCTTCTGAATCGTTCTTCCTTATCCTGAAGACCGTGGAACTTTTCAGGTAATGGACGCAATGCTTTTGTTAGATGAGTATACACTTCCGCCTTAACAGAAAGCTCGCCATGATTGGTTTTCATGACTTTACCCTCAATACCAACAATATCACCTAAATCTGATTTCTTGAATACTTCGTAAGCTTCTTCGCCAATAACATCCTTACGTACATAAATCTGAATTTGTCCATCAATATCTTGAATGTGCATAAAACCGGCTTTTCCTTGTCTGCGCTTTGTCATGATACGACCGGCAACTTTTACCGTCACATTCTTTTCTTCTAGCTCTTCCTTTGTACAGCCTTCATATTCTGCACGAATCTGTCCACTTTTGTGTGTTCTTTCATACGCTTGTCCAAATGGCTCAATACCCATTTCTTTGAGTTCTTCCATTTTTTGTCGACGAATTTTTTCCTGTTCCGTTAACTTTTCCATTTTTTACGCTCCTTATCCATTAAAAAAACTCTCTTCCGCATAGGGACGAGAGTTAACATCGTGGTACCACCCTAATTTATCAGCCGGTTTCCCTAACTGACCTTAGTGACTTTCTTTAAGTCCATCTTTAACGCAGATGTAACGTCCTGTTGGAAGGCTCCAAGTCTTTATTTCAGCTATTGTATCACTATCCCTTTCCAGCTTAGCGGGACTCTCTGTCAGTTACTCAATAACCTACTCTCTCTTCATCGCCTATTACGTTTATGATTATATAGAGAATGCATTTGTTTGTCAAATGATTTTCGATGAAAAACGCCTAAACAATACCAATCCAAAGCATTTGCAATACGTAATGTGGATGATATTAAATAGACGATGTATATAATCTATCTTTGGAGATAACGTTTCAATTCCATATACCGTTCTTTCGATATTGGTAATTCTGTGGCAGAATATTTCAATTTCGCCCGATATCTTTGAATACTGTCAATTTGCATACAATTTACCAAATAGCTTTTATGAATACGATGGAACACCTCCGGTAATTTCTTTTCAAAATCAGCTAACAATCCCCAAACTTCAAAGCTTTCATTTTTTGTATACACTATAGTACATTGTCCCGCTGCTTTTAAATATAAAATCTCAGAAGGCAATAAATAACGATAATGTTTTTCTCTATCTCGGAAAGAAAGGCGTTTTAGATTGGTATTCATCAATGCCAATTGTTTTAAATAAGCAAAGAATTCTGTATCCTCCGTAAATGGTTCTTCTATTAAACCCGCTTGACTTAAAGGAATATCCTGTGCATGTGAGCTATGGATGTGTACAAGTGATAGTTCCCCTTTTATCAGTTTCCAGATAAACGTGCAACGAACATGTGCATAGATACTGTTATCATCCTCTAATGCCGCCATGATCTTATAGCGACCATAAACAACCCAAACACCGCGTTCATGAAACAAAAGATGATATTCTTCATCGGATACTATGGCAGCTGGTTCATGCAATTCTTTCTCCGTTATTCGTTTGAATTCATCAGATCCTTTGGACCATTGAAAATCATTAGGCCCGATATACATAAAGTCATCACTCATTAGATGCGTTGTTTTTATGATATCTCTATCATAAAAGCCGCGAACGACTTCCTGTGTTTTTTGAATGATCGTTTCTTCTTTATACATTGTTCTTGGCATACGCATCCTCCTTCAAATTATAATGTCATTATAACAGGTACGTCACAAAACAACAAGCAATTCCAAGGGAAAATTTCTTAATTATTATGTGATAATTATATGATATAAAGATGAAAGATCAAATAAAAAGAACTCCTTTTTTGGTGTATTCCAAATTTTAGAGTTCTTATTATTAAACAACTTTTCCTTATTATCGAAGTGCCCCCTACATATGGAAACACTTCGCCTAAAACAGCTATCGTTGGGATGGCACATAACTATCTATATATTCTTGATATACTTTTTCATATGCACATAAAATTTCTTCCATCTGCGCATATGTATCCATCTTTGTCAAACTGTCTTTTAACTGATGACTTTTTGGTAAACCTTTAACATACCATGCGGCATGTCCACGCATTTCCCGCATACCCACATGTTCACCCTTTAAATCACAGAGGCGTTTTGCATGAAGTCTTGCCATGGTAAATTTTTCATTCACACTGACCGGTGGCAGCTTTTCACCGGTAGCCAAATATGTCGCAATTTCTTTGATCAGCCATGGATCACCTAATACACCGCGACCTACCATGATCGCATCACAACCAGTCGTATCCAACATCCACTTGGCATCTTCACTGCTGCGTATATCACCATTTCCCATAACCGGAATAGAAACAGCTTGTTTGACAGCTTTGATATATTGCCAATCAGCTTTGCCTTCATACATTTGTTTCCGTGTTCTGCCATGTACGGCCAAAGCAGACACACCGACAGATGCTAACCCTTTTGCCAGTTCGACACAATTGATGCTATCCATATCCCAGCCTATACGCATCTTAACAGTAACCGGTTTTTTTACACTATCGACAACTGCTTTCGTCATTGTAACCGCATGATCAATATCCTTCATTAAGGCACTGCCGGCATTGGATTTGATTATTTTATTCACCGGACATCCCATATTGATATCTATGATATCACAATCACTTTTTTCATCCAGTAACTTAGCAGCATAGACCATCGTTTCAATATCATGTCCAAAGATTTGCATGGTCAAAGGATGTTCTTCTTTTTCAACTGCTGTCATATGCAATGTTTTTTCATTTTCATAATATAACGCCTTATCACTTACCATTTCCGTATAAATCAATCCTGCGCCAAATTGTTTGCAAATCACACGGAAAGCCGGATTACTGATACCAGCCATAGGTGCAATAACAACTTGATTGGGTATGGTGATATCGCGTATCTTCCACGATTTATCTTGCATAACGTTCTATGAATCCTTCCAAATCACGCAGCTCCTGTTCATTGAAATAATATTTTTCATTACAGAAATTGCAGGTAATCTCACAACCATGATCTTCTTCAATCAGTTTCTTACGCTCTTCTTTTGACAATGTTACTAATACCCGTTTCATAGTCGCTCGATCACAATGACAGCGAAATGCTATTTCCTGACTAGATAAGATTGTTGCATCATCAAACAATGAAGTAAGAATATCCTCTAAACTTTCCCCTTCATTGATCAATTTTGAAATAGGTTCCATATGCGCTATGATGTTTTCTACTTTTACAATATCTTCTTCCTCTGCATCTGGCATCATTTGAATGATCATGCCGCCGGCAGCCTGAATAGCATTATCTGGATTTACAAGTACGCCTACAGATACTGCGGATGGTGTCTGTTCACTGGCCGTAAAATAATATGCAAAGTCATCACCGATTTCTCCACTTTGTAAAGCGACAGTGCCACTCCAGTTTTCTTTCATATTCAAATCTTTGATAACTTCTAAATAACCTTCTTTTCCTACCGCTGTACCTACAGCAAGTTTTCCTGTATCGTTATATTGCAACATGATATGTGGATCGGATACAAAGCCGCGGACATGTCCATCACTGTATGCATCAACTAAAATGGTTCCAATAGGACCGCCGCCATTTATACGAATGGTCAATTGTTCTTTATCACTCTTCAGCATACTTCCCATCATGGAACCAACACTTAGTGTACGCCCTAAAGCCGCAGCACTGGTTGGCCATAAATCAAATCGCTTGCGAGCCTCCTCAACTAAAGCGGTAGAGGAACATATATAAATTCGCACATGTTCATTACATGCTAATGCTTTTATTAAATAGTCTTTCATTTTCCTTCACTCCTTGAATTTGCACCTGTAGTATACCATAATCATTAACAAAAAGAAAAGGAAGTGATAACACTTCGCTTATTACATAACACTTTCTTTCATGAAGATCTTCCAAATGCTACCGTCTGTTATAGTTCCCTTATCTTAAATATAGTTTCATATCCAATATGTTTTCTCTTTAGATCAACATACGCTCTTTTTTCTTAAGGTCCCGGTAAAAGAATATAAAGAGAAAAGGTCCCATCAATGACCAGGCAATTGGCTCCGCAAAACATACACCGGTATAGCCGCTAAAAGGTATCAAAGCAAAGGTTGCAATAATCTTAACGCCCATTTCAATACAGCTGGATACAATCGGACTTCGCCCATTGCCAAGCCCCTGCAAACCATTACGATAAATAAATAAGATAGCAAGGATGAAATAAAATACACTGCTGATTCTGGTATAATAAGCCGCTAGTGAAACAACCTGTGTCTGTTGCTTATTGACAAGGAAGCCAATAAAGAAATCAATGCATGTAAAGGATAATAAGATGACGATACCTACCCAACCAAAGCTTATCCATACACTTTTTTTCATACCTTCTCGGATTCGATGATACTGTTTAGCACCTAAGTTTTGTGAAACAAAGGTTGTAACAGCAATGGCAATGGAAATCAGTGGCTGCATAAACATCTCCACAATTTTGCGTGCTGCCACATGTGCCGCAATGGTCATTTCTCCCAGACTGTTCACTGCACTCTGTAAGACTACTGAACCGATGGATACAATGGAATTCATAAGCCCCATGGAAATCCCCATAGACATTTGTTTCAGAAAAACTTCTCTTTCTACATGACATTCTTCTTTTTTCAAGAAAAACATTGGATATTTCTTTCTCATATACAGGAAGCATAATACTACACTTAACAACTGTGCCAGTACGGTGGCATAGCCAGCTCCATTGATGCCTAAATGCAATTGAGCAATAAAAAGATAATCTAAGGCGATGTTGGTTAAAGAGGCAATGATGAGAAAATATAATGGTGTCTTACTATCACCAATTGAGCGTAACATACTTGCCATCATATTATATGCCATAGTAATAAACAATCCCATAAATATGATAGTTAAATACCCATCTGCCATCGAAAGAATACTTTTCGGTGTCTGAAGTAAGGAAAGAATTGGTGTCTTTAAAAGCATCGCGGCAAGCACGATAATTACCACACTGGACATACATAACAAAATACATCCATAAGTTGCCATTTTCATGCCTTCCTGATCCCTAGCCCCGTAATACTGTGCTATCAATATTGATACTCCCATAGATACACCACTTACCAGACCAATGACCAAACCGGATAAGGAAGCAGTAGCTCCCATAGCAGCTAAGGCACGTACCCCTAAAATCTGTCCTACCATCATCGTATCTGCCATAGTATAAAATTGCTGAAAGATATTTCCCAAAAGGACCGGAACAGCAAAACTCAACAACAATTTCATAACATTCCCTTGTGTCATATTCTTCATAGCATCACCTCGCATTTACGCATTATTCTAACATAAATTAACTTGCGAAACAATGACTTTTATACGCATCCCCTTGATCATATACAGATAGGGATATGTGTTAAAAGGAAGCGTATCAAAAAGGGATAATCGTTTTCTGCCAACAATAGCATCACGGTTTTCATCGCTGTACTATCTAAATAACAATCTTGTTTATTCGCCAAGAGAAGCATCGTATCACCAAAAGCGTGCGTTCCGATTGTCAGATGCCCATAAGCAACGATACCAAAGCTTACTTCAAAGCCAATGGAAATAACCCCGATACTATACATGCCAATAGCTAAAGTACCAACACTGATATAGCCTATAGCTAGCGCTCCTAAAGCATACACTCCGATTGCCAACACACCTAAACAAAAAAGGAAGCCAAAGCTTAATAGGCCAAAAGATAAAATACCAAAGCTCATCATGCCAAGCGATATCACCCCCACAGCTGTATTACCGATGGCAATGATGCCTTTCGCTATTCGTCGTTTTCCATTTCTGTTCCTTCCCAAACCAAGTTGAACAGCAAGCAAAGGAATCCCAAATACTTTGCAGGAAGAAGTATATTCACAACCTTTAAAAAAAGTACTTTTATCCTTACCCATACGCTGCTTAATTGGCATGCTATTCTCACTTATTTCCTCTGGGATGTGCAAAAGCTTAATCAACTTTGCCATTTGCTCTTCATTTGCTTTACCTAATCCAAGTTCCCATCTTCTGATGGTCCATGGTGTTACATTACATAATAAAGCAAGTTCTTCATAACTCAGTTTTTGTGCAATACGATAAGCCCTTAATCTTTTCTTAAATGCCATCCATTTCCCTCCTTTTCTATCAAGGAAACACATAACTCCTATTTCATTAAATAAAGCACTACGATTTACACGCTTATTTCATATCTGTTTTAAAGAGTATCATTTAAGTTTTACAACCTATGGCTATTGATAGTAACTATAAAATAAACCTTATCCATTTATCATGATACTAGCATAAATGATCGATTAGGAACAGCCTTTCGCAATCCTTATCCTATCCTCTTATTTGTTTTCACCCCTATGAATAAGGAAAGGAAGCCAATGATTTGGCTTCCCATTGTTATTCTTCATTGTCGTGTTTCGTTAATTCTTTTAACGCTTCTTCAAAACTCTTCTGCGCTTTTTGTTTTTCTTCTTCTCGCTTCAAAGAAGTTTCATTATCTTCTACTTCCTGTGTTGGATTTTCAGCTTCTGCCTGAGCTTGCGCAGAACGTTCTTCTTCTCTTTCTGCTTCTATACGGGCTTGTTCTTTCCGCTGTTCCTGTTCCGGAGAAGTCAATTTACCATAAGTCATTAAATTATTAATCTGCTCACTTGTAATGGTTTCTTCTTCAATCAGATTTTCCGCAATCAATGTTAACAGATCTTTATTGTCCTCAATCAGTTTCTTTGCCTGATCATAACACTCATTAATGATCTTCCGGATTTCCTTATCAATTTCATAAGCAATCTCTCCGGAATAATTACTTCCGCTGCCATAATCTCTTCCTAAGAAAACATTTCCTGTACCATCATCATATTGAATAGGTCCAAGGGAAGACATACCCCAACTTCTTACCATTGCTTTCGCAATCTTTGTCGCCTTTTGAATATCATTGCTAGCGCCGGCAGAAATTTCATTAAACATGACTTCTTCGGCCACACGACCACCCATTAATCCAGTAATCTGGCTCATAAAATCAGCTTTTGTCGGGAACAATTTTTCTTCCTTCGGTGTCATGAGGTTATAGCCACCGGCTTCTCCACGTGGAATAATCGTTACTTTTTCTACCTTATCGGCATCCTCAAGTTTCAGACCAATTACCGCATGCCCTGCCTCATGATAAGCTACCAGACGTTTCTCTTTCTCCGTATACTTCTTTGATTTCTTCGCCGGACCCATCATTACACGGTCGATAGCTTCATCTAAATCTTCCATCGTAATCATCTTACGTTTATCACGAACGGCCAAAATGGCACCTTCATTTAACACGTTTTCCAAATCCGCACCAGAGAATCCCGGAGTACGTTTCGCCAAAGACTCCAAAGAAATATCCTTTGCCAATTTCTTATTGCGGGCATGTACCTTTAAGATTTCATAACGGCCTTTCTTATCCGGAAGATTAACCGTAATCTGGCGGTCAAAACGTCCGCTTCGTAATAAGGCAGGATCTAAGACATCCGGGCGATTCGTTGCAGCAATAATGACAATACCTTTATTTTCACCCATACCATCCATCTCTACCAACAGCTGGTTTAAGGTTTGTTCACGTTCATCGTTTCCACCGCCCATACCGGCTCCACGCTGGCGTCCAACCGCATCAATTTCATCAATAAAGACGATACATGGTGCGTGTTGCTGAGCTTTTTTAAACATGTCACGCACACGGCTAGCACCGGTACCGACAAACATTTCCACAAAGTCAGATCCACTGATTGAGAAGAAAGGCACATCTGCTTCTCCGGCCACCGCTTTCGCCAACAAAGTCTTACCAGTACCCGGAGGGCCAACCATCAGCATCCCCTTAGGAATACGAGCACCCATATCGGTAAAGCGTTTTGGGTCTTTCAGGTAATCAATGATTTCCTTCACTTCTTCTTTTTCTTCATCACATCCGGCAACATCCTTAAAACGCACTTTAATGCTGCTTTCTATCTTCGCCCTGGATTTACTAAATTCAAAGGCCTTGTTATTGCCTCCTGCATTCATACGAGAGAACAGGAAGATTGCTGCTCCACCAAGAATCAAGAAAGGCAATACGCTTTTAAGGAAAACTTCTAATACACTTTCCTTATTTGCATCTAATACATTCACTTTTGTCTTCTTATTCTTTTCAAATAATTCACTCAGCCATTTTACATTGTCATCCGTGCGTGGCACACTGACTGTAAAACTCTTCGTGCTATCGCCATTCTGATAGGTTCCTCTGACTCCGATGACGGTAGTACCCATAGACATATTGACTTCTTTAAATGATAAATTTTCAGCTTGCGCCGCAAATTCATTATAATTGAACTCTTTTGTGTTACTACCATTTCCAAATGTAATCAGAAGGACCATAATAGAAATAACAAGAATATAAGGCAACAGACTTATTACCTTTTTATTGTTCATATGATACGCCTCCTTTTTGCTTATTCATAGATTTCGCGTTTTAAAACTCCAATGTATGGCAGATTGCGATACTTCTGGTCATAGTCTAAACCATATCCAATGACAAATTCATTTGGAATGGCAAATCCTACATATTCTGCCTCTATATCAACAACACGACGATCCGGTTTGTCAAGCAATGATACAACCTTCACATCCTTGGCACCCTTATTCATCAATGTACGTTTTACTTCCTTTAATGTTCTGCCGGTATCGACGATATCTTCAACTAACAGAATGGATAATCCTTGTACGGAACAATCCAAATCCTTATCTATACGAATATCTCCTACAGACTTTGTCCCCTGATAACTGGATACATCCATAAAATCTATTTGAATATCTAAATCAATATGCTTAATAATTTCCGCCATGAAGGGAACGCTTCCTTTTAATAAGCCTACGACATAAGGAACCTCATTCAAAGCTTTATAATCACTCGTAATCTTTGCGCCGAGTTCTGCACATTTATGAATGATTTCATCCTGTGAAACCAATACCTTTTCTACAACTTCATGCATCGTTATTCCTCCTAATACAGCTATAAACTATTTTACCACAAATATGCTTGGATTGTTAGAGAAATGTGCAATATCACAACCGATTTGCGGTACTAAAATCACATTTCCCTGTGCGTTGACAACAACCGGCCAACATTTTCTTTCCCAAGAAGGAATTTTGCGGTCAATAAACCAACGATGCACCTTTTTTCTACCCAACCGCAATACGATAGCATCGCCTTCTTGTACATTACGAATCGTAATTGGAAAATCCTGCGGATATAAGGTTAGCGCCTCACAGCTCTTTCCTGTTAAGCTGGTATGAAAATAAGGTGTATGCAAACATGCTACTTCATGCAGTACATAGGCATAGGATGGCATATCTTTCATATGAATATGCACAATGCCATATTCCTTACTCATACAATAGCGTTTTCCGATATCACTTGTCCAATTATTTGCCTTAAAAAGCAGACCTGCCAATTGATCTAACAGCTTTTCTGATACATGTTCTTTGCATTCTTGATAAATCCATGTACGTAAAACTTGTTTACGAAAATTTTCATCAAGTTCGCATAAAGCTGCCGCATCATACTGCCAAACTGCTAAAAAAGCCTTTGTCTTCTCTAATACCTGTTGTGCTTTGTTATTCTTCTCTGCTATTTCAGCCGCCAGCTCTTCCTTTTCCTTACGGCTCATATGATCAATATAAGAATGGCGAATCCGATTCCTTGTATAATCATCTGTAAAGTTACTTTCATCAAAGCCATACGGAACTTGATGTTCAATACAATATGCTAATAATTCCTGTTTGGTATAGGATAATAGTGGACGCAGAACCTTACAATCATATAATACCGTTTCTTCTTGAATCCCATAATACACACCCTTAGAACCTCTTTCCATCTGCATCAGATACGTTTCTAAGTGATCATCTAAATGATGTGCCAACAAGATGGCATCACCATGATATTTTTCAAGTAATTCGTGATAGAAATGATAACGTTCTGCTCTGGCAAATGCCTGAAAGTTTCCCTTGCATGGTTTCTTCTGCCTTTTTACATAACATGGGATTTCATACCTTTGGCAATAATTAACCACCAGCTCTTCATCACGGAATGCACTTTCGCGTTTCTGATAATTCATATGTGCCACAAGAAAAGACAGACCATAAGATCTGCACATATCTAATAATGCCATAGAATCCGGACCGCCGCTGACACCAATGACATATACGTGTTGTTGCGAAAGATTGGCTAAACTTTTCATATGCGTATTATATACTAAAGCCTATGAAAATCAAGGTTTTTCATTGATTTCACATGAACTTCACATCGGTATACAGAAAAATGTCGTTTAAAAAAAGACTGCGTACATACAGTCTTACCTACTTACACGATGCAAAGCGTATATCATGATCATGCCCCTATCTGTGCGTTTGCCTTACATACTTTTATAGCGATTAAGGTGGAATCATCTTTTCTTCGTTGACGTGATAAAGTATCGCTAAAGGCGGCAACATCTTCTTTTAAATCTTCTTTTTTACGCTGTGAAAGCCATGCGCTTACCTCACTGCGGGTAATGCCATCAGAGATCATTAAGAATTCATCACCTTCTTGCAAGGCTACTTCGAAGCAATCTGGTTCTATAGCCGATATGATTCCTACCGGCAAAGCATTGCCATTGATTTCATGCAGATGCTCATCACGTAATAAGAATGTTGGACATGCGGCTGATTTCGAAATATATGCCATCCCGCTGGAGCGATTGATGCAGATTACATCCAAGGTCGCATAGGTGTCACTTTGAATCAATTTGTTGATACAGCGAATGGCACTATCCTGTGGTATGCCACTGATAATCATACGCTGAAATAAACTGGTAATCAAACGAGAACTGCGTGCTGCATTTTCACCATTTCCCATACCATCACTGATCATACAAATCATACTTTGGCGAAAACGGAAGATTGAGTAACTATCGCCATTTCCGGTATAAGAATTACGGATACTATCGCCATATGCCTCTATATCAAAAGGTAAGGCATCTGCAAATAGGATGGAAAACCCTCGGACAAAACGTTTCTTTTGAACTTCTAAGACTTGCAGCTTACGATGTAACAAAGTTTCCAATAATGGCTGCAAGGTCATATGAATTTCCCCTCGCCGTAAATTGCCAACTTCCAGATGTAACTGCAAACTGCCATCACTGCTTTCCTCTATATGTAAAGTTTCTACGCTGAATTGATAACCCTCTAAGGCTTTTTGTAATTGTTCATAGCGTTTCCCTTCTAACGGTATCTTCTGAATCTCTTCTGCATTATATTGCAAAGCATTCGCCATATTTAATAGTAATTCAGCCCCCGTCTGATGAATGCCCTCATAATACTCTGCCAGTGATTGAAAGATACCGGCATAATTTTGCATCTGTCTACGCAATAGATTATCATTTCCCCTATAAGGAAGCATTGTTTCCTTTGTTTCCAAGTATAACAAGGGAATATACTCCACACGCAGGATGAGCACGGATAAGATTGCAACACCAAGATAAGCATAAGTAAACATTGTCGAAGGAAGGAAAAAATAACTTAGGATAAGGATAAAACAACACAAAGCTTTTTTCTCTTTAAAGATCATGCAGATTCCTAAGACTAAGAATAGCGTCTCTTCATGAATGGGTAATAAAAATAAAATTCCTAAAAGTGCTGCAGCACTTTCCCGTGTACAGATAATAGTGATTAACAAATACGCAAAGAGAAGTATTGGTGTGTAATATAATGGCATACTGGCAGCTAACACCAGGGCGATACTCATAAGCATTGCGCCATACATGCTTTCAGTAAGGGCATAGCGTTTCTGTGTCCAGCCATATTGTGAACATGTTTGATACATCAGAATACCGCCAATCATTGGTTCAATCATAGCTTTCGGGGTTATGTTAAATTGCCGTATCGCATAAGGAATCAATACCAAACCTATCACAAAGGGAATCCATTGATAAAGATTACGATTCAAGATTTTCACTATGTACAACAAAACAAAAAACAACGAAAATCCTAATGCATAAAAATATGCCGTGAGGATATCTTTCTGTAATGCCAATAACAGTATGAAAAACACGCTGATACAGACCTCTTTATTACTACGTAAATAAGAATATGCTACAAATAAAAAAATGATGAGCGGAGATACCACCGTGTCGCTGATACCTATGTAAATCGCTAAAATACCACAAACAATATCACTGGGACGCAAAAGCGCTTTCCCCCTTGTTTTCTTAATGACTGCCTTTTCCAACCGAAACCACCTCTTTCATGACACGATTATAAAAGTGTTTTCTCAAGGATTCTGTCAGTTTTTGTCTTATCTTTACATAATCACCACAAGATATACAGAACATGTGAAACCATCTGTCATTTCTTGTTGTTTTCTGATAAAATAATCTTGTTTTGAAAGGGGATCTATATGATAAATCGTCGTGTTTTTTTATCTACGATGCTGACCATCGGTCTGCCCATCATCATTCAACAGATCATATCGTTAAGTTTGAATATGATTGATACCTTCATGATCGGGAGTGTCGGTGTTGCCGAATTAGCTGCTGTGGGAGCTGCTAATAAAGTTTATTTTATCTTTTCTACTATCTGTTTTGGTATTTATAGCGGTGCTAGTATTTTTGTGTCGCAATATTGGGGGATTCATGATGTGAAAAACATCCGAAAGGTCATCGCTATTCAAATGCGGATTGGTTTTATCCTATCCGTATTCACCTGTATCACTGCTTTTTTATTTGCCCCTGGCATCTTAAGACTCTTCGTAAGAGATGCACACGCCATTCAAATAGGCGCACAATATCTACGGATTACCTGCTTCACCTATATTATGACTGCCTTTTCTTTTTTAATGAGTTTTAACTCGCGTGCCATTCATAACCTGCGCATACCAACTATTGCAACGATTATTGCCATAACGATTAATACCATTCTTAATTATGGTTTAATATATGGTAATTTCTATATGCCTCAATTAGGTGCCCAGGGAGCGGCGATAGCTACCCTCATTGCCCGCTTAATTGAAATGGTCTTTATCCTAACTTACGTATACACCAGTAAGGAGCATCCTTTAGCCGCAGATTTATTTACGATTACACATTTGGATCATGAATTATTAAAACGTGTTGTGAAAACGGCTCTGCCGGTAGCGGCAAGTGAAAGTGCTTGGAGCGTAGGTACAACGGTCTGCTTCATGGCTTATGGATTATTGGGCACCAGTGCTGTGGCAGTTGTACAAGTGGCGAGTGTTATTAATGATTTATTCCAATGCGTATTCTTTGGTTTAGGCAATGCCTGTGCTGTCATGATCGGAAATGAATTAGGACGCCAACGTAGTGATCTTGCCTATACCTATGGAAAAATCTTTATTCTGATGAATCTGGGATTCTGTCTGACCATGAGTATTCTGCTATATGCCAGTCGTGCTATGATCGTAGATATTTATAACTATGATGAAGCTACGAGTCGTTTATTAGATGCGACCATCATCGCCTTTGCGCTTTATAATACCCCGAAGATGATGTCCTATGTGCATATCTGCGGTATTCTTCGAGCAGGTGGCGATACCCGCTTTTGTATGGCATGTGATGTCATCGGCATTTGGTGTATTGCGATACCGCTGGCATTCCTAGGCGCAGCCGTATGGAAACTTCCACTTCCTTTGGTCGTAGCATTATCCTTTAGTGATGAAATTGTCAAAGCGCTCATCACTTTATGGCGTTTCCATTCAAAAAAATGGATTCATATCTTAATACAGACCAGCGAATCCCTGATGTGATCCCAAAAGTTAGTCCTAACATCTAACGATGAAATGTTTTAACACCTAGCATCCCTAAGGATGCTTTTTAATCTAAGCATTGTTTCACACGTTCTTTTATTTCACGAAACAGATTACTATTTTTATCTAAATGTGATTTCACATCTATAATACGTGCCGTATTGATCCACTTAGCATCATTGATAAATAAAACCGATTCCTTATTCATGCCCCGAATCTTGCCAAGCCGCATCAAATGACGTTTACCTTTTGGATTGTCTTTCCCATAAGCCTGTACATAAGCACTGTGATTCCCACTCATCGGCACAACAAACGCTTTGTTGTGAAATAAAGTCATGATGATACCAAAATGTTGAAATCCGATTTCATAAATATAAGCTTCGCCAAAATCAATATAACAAATATCACCAACACGAATATCCACTCCCAATTCATTACAATTCGTGATATTACGTCGTTCGCGTAAATTCATATCACTAATCAGTTTAGGTATCGCATCCTTCACTTCCAAACTGCGATAATCCTGACTTTTTTCTTCTATGTAATGTTGCCAAAGCTCTTCCCAATATGCTTTCTCTACAATCTTTCCTTTCTTCTCATCCTTATCTAAAATTTCTTGCAATTCCTTTAGTTCCACATCTATCACCTCATAAAACTATACGACAGAGGAACCGGTGTTTTTGTAAAAGTGAAAAGATTTATGTATTTTCCTGAATAAAAATGAAAGCTTTTTATAATTCCAATATTTCATAGGTGTTTATTTACCAAGCATTTTGAAAGATATTAAATCGGAAAGTTTTCTTTATATAAACTTTTTCTCTTCCTATAACCATACGAAAAAAGACGCCCATATACATCGACGTCTCACATTTATATTTAATTACTTCTTTTACTAAATTTATGGCAGATTATTAGGAATCGTTTTTTAACGCCTCTTATCACCGATAACAAAGGATGAAATTGTTTCGATATCATGCCACTGCCTTCAATGAACAATTCAACAATCAAGGCAATGATGAAGAGAACAACAAAGCCAGCCGTTTTATTCACCAAATAGATATATGCGGTAAAACCAAACAAAGCTGTAACCACATACAAAATTAGCACTGTATTTCGTTGCCCGAAACGCTGCATCAACAAATGATGCACATGTTTTTTATCCGCATCTGAGAATTTATGCCCGGACAATTTTCTTCGTAAGATTGCACCTAAGGTATCCACAATCGGTACCGCCAATAATAAAATCGGTAAGGCCAATGTCATGATCGTAGAACTCTTAAAGCCTAATAAAGAAATCGCTGATATGATAAAGCCTAAGAATAACGCACCGCAATCTCCCATAAAGATGCTTGCCGGATGTGAATTATAAATGAGGAACCCCATCGTTGCACCCGCCAAGATCAACGACATCGTTTGAATATCCATACGTCCTTCAATAGCAGAAAGACATGCAACCACAATCAAAATAATCGTACTGATACCACCGGCTAAGCCATCCAATCCATCAATCAGATTGACCGCATTGGTAATCCCGATGATCCAGACAAAAGTTACTAAGAAAGAGATGATTCCCATATCAATCGTAATACCTAAAGGTAAACGAATGACATCTAAACTCACCTTTCCTACCATCATCAGTACAATGGCAGCAGCTATTTCAAATAATAATTTCAATTTCGGCGATAAGTTTACCATATCATCAATCAATCCGCCGATAAACATAATACTTCCGCCAATCAAGATCCCATTGATGGTCATATCGGTTTTCATAAACACCGCCATACACACAACAAAAGATACATAGATGGCAACTCCGCCAATACGGGCAATTTTGCCACTATGTACCGTTCGTTCATTTTCTAAGGCATAAATTTCTAATCGCGTTGCCACAACTTTTAAGAAAGGTGTCAGAAAAGCCGATAGTAACAACGGAATCAATAGATATTTCAGGTAATCCATAGATTCACCTCGCTTATCTTATGTGTTTTAGCGTACCAGATGCAAATTCTCCAATAAGATTCCGGTTCCTTCTGCAACACAGCGCAATGCATTTTCCGCAACATATACTGGAATATGTAATTCATTACGCAATAATTCATCAATACCATGCAACAATGCACCACCACCGGTTAATACGATACCTCTGGTAACAATATCGCTAGCCAATTCCGGAGGTGTCTGTTCCAATACCGTTTTACAAGCACGTACAACATCCTGCAGGCTTTCTGCCATACTACCCTGAATTTCCTCAGAGCATAAGGAAATCGTTGTTGGTAAGCCGGTAACCAAGTCACGTCCGCTGACTTCCATTGTTTCATGTAAGCTGCCTTTCCAAGCAGTACCGATATTTTTCTTCACTTCTTCGGCTGTACGATCACCGATCAACAGTTTCTTTTCTTCTTTTACAAATTTAATGATATCACGATCAAAGGTATCTCCGGCAATCTTCAAAGATGTACTGGATACGATTTCCCCTAAAGAAATAACCGCAACATCGGTAGTACCACCACCGATATCCAATACCATACAGCCACTTGGCTTACCGATATCCAAACCGGCACCAACCGCTGCTACTTTTGGTTCTTCTTCAATAAATACTTTTTTTGCCCCTGCGCGATAAGCGGCATCACGAATGGCATTTCTTTCCACACTTGTAATATTGCTTGGACAACAAATCAGAATCGTAGGACGTTTGAACATTCCCTTGATTGCCAATTTCTTAAAGAAGAAATTCAGCATAATTTCGGTTACTTCAAAGTCCGCGATAACGCCATCCTTTAAAGGACGGATTGCCAATACTCTGCCTGGTGTTCTTCCAAGCATATCCTTTGCTTCCTGGCCTGCAGCCAGACATTTTTTTGTTTCTGCATCTATTGCCACGACGCTAGGTTCGTCAATAACGATACCCTCGCCTTTTACATACATTAATAAGTTCGCTGTTCCTAAGTCGATTCCTACTTCTTTCGAAAACATAGTTATTCCTCCGTTCTTCAAGCAAATATCATTATAACATAAAATTCCGATTAAAAAAGGCAAATTCTGCAAACTTCAGACATCCTTAAGATTTAACCGCTTTCTTATTTTACGGATATGAAAATAGTACCCTTTAGGTACTATTTTATCTCGCTCAAAGTCTTGTCAAAGACGGTTTTCGGATCTATGATCGTACCATTTTTTTCAACGACCATATGCAAATGCTTTCCTAACTCTTTATTGTAAATATTCGTACCCGCTTTAGCAATGGCATCACCCTGATTCACTTTATCACCTTGTTTTAATGCCACATCATCCAGGCTTTGATAGGTGATGGAAAGATCCTTGCTCTTGATGGTAACACTCTTTCCAAACAAGGCATCTTCTTTCACCTCACTGACATCACCGGCAAAAACAGCTAAAACATCAAAGGCTTCATCGTTACATGCATAATCAATTCCCTGATTGGCACGATAGACACCTTCAAACTTTGTCATGCTGTCAACTTCATGATCCTTACCATCAAAGTATTCTAACACCGTTTTCGCTTCTACATTGAATGGATGGATGCCTTTCTGCGTGGTATCCGGCAATGACAATACCGGAACACTTTCCTTGAACACTGCCGTGTCCTCTTTATCCTTGCGGCTTGTGTATTCATAGCTGATAAACGCTACGGCAATCACCAGCACACAGCTTAATGCAACAATCAGTCTTCGTTTTGATGTGTTTTTTTCTTTCGTATAGCTATACATTTCATCACCTCTAGTGATGATTATTCCCTTATGAAATTCCTTTATACATCCTTTTTTTCAATCTTTACATCAGTGTAATAATGATGTAGGATTTCCTGATAGCTCTTACCTTCCAATGCCATCCCCTGAGCACCATACTGTGACATTCCTAAACCATGCCCATATCCTTTTGTCGTGATGCGATAAGCATCCCCGGTTTTTTTAATAGTGAAACAAGAAGAGCGAAGATTTAACTTCTCTCTTATACTGCGTCCGCTAAATGTTATACCATCGATTTTTATACTTTTTACATAACCGCTGGCATATCGAAGCGGCTCACTGATTTCGCTGACAGGATTTTGAAAACCCAATTTCGTATGAAAGGTATTGCTATCGATCGTTACCGTTTTTTCATATCCCTTTTCCTTTTTATCCCAATGGGAATCGACACTACGCAAGTAGGGCGTTTTACTTTCCCAATACTCCTCCGCATTTGCCGTTTTCCCACAAGAGCCGCTAAAAAACACTGCGGATATCGGTTTTCCCTGATACGTCAAAATTTCTCCAGATGTCTCTTTCACGGCCTGTTTGATACGTTTAGAATACTTCGCATAGGATGCCCCCCATATTTGCTTTAATTGTTTATCATCATGATAAACTTGTGTCTGTGTCGTATCATCTACTTCTAAGCCTCGCCGTATCACAAAGGTCCTCGCCGCAACACATTGCGCTTTTAATGCTTCCATTTCAAAAGATGCTGACATTTCAGAGGCTATGACACCACGTAAATAATCATCCATAGCCAAATGCAGCTCACTGCCATCTTGTCTGACGACATGTACTTTCTTTTTAGATTCTTTCTGCTTTTCAGCTGTAAAAGATTTCTCTTCCTGTGTCTGCCATTTAAGCGATGACTGCTTTCCATCTCCAATATGTAACCATAAGTAAAAGATAACAATGATGCTGAGAACAAGCGCGACTGCCTTGCATGTTTCCTTCAAAGCCTCACACCTCCCCTATCATGGTATGATGACAAAGCCGGTTCTATGCTTCATCATCCTGAAGAACTTTCTTACGATAATCACTTGGTGATACATGATAGTATTTTTTAAACACCTTATTAAAATATAGCTGATCCTCCATACCGACAGCATTTGCCACATCCTTAATCTTATAAGCGGGTTCTTGTAACAATTCTTTGGCCTTCTTCATTCTTTTTTCATTAATATAATAATTCAGATTGATACCCGTCTCACTTTTGAATAATCTACTCAGCGTACTTTCATTCATATCTAATGTTTCTGCCAGCATTTTCAAATTCAGTTTCTGATGATAATTCTTTTCCACAAAATCCATCACTTCCGTTATTTCACGGCGATATTTACTACTGCTAGAATCTTTCATCCACTCCTCAATCTTCACAAAGCCTTCTTTTAACACTTCTGACAATTTATCCAGTGTTTCACATTTCCGTATGTTTGCGGTGATTGCGCCAAACGGCATATTCTGTCGGGCTCCTTTTTCAATCTCTTTTCCCTCTAAGTTATTAATAATAAAAATCGTATATTCTAAGACTTGTCTTGGTACGATATGATTTTCACGCATATACAATAATGTTTTATCAATTAATTCATTCGCCTGATGAAAATTTTTCTTCTGCACCGCCTCCAGCAATTCCACATGGTATTGTAAATCATTCATTTGCAGGCTATGAAACAGATCCCCTTCTTCACTGTGTATCAACACACCTTCCCCTTTATAAAAGCGCTGTTCATGAGCCTGTACCACCTGCATATATACTTCATCATAGGTCTTTAAGGTGCGCTGTATATCAGATAAGGTAATCGATAAATGGACATCCAGATATTGTTCAATATTTCGCATAATGGAATTACATATCGTTATAATACGCAACTTCTCCGCACTGTGGAAAAGAATGACACCAGAGTGATTACTAATAAAAATCACCTGATGTTTTACATATAACGAGATACTTTCGCGTATCAAATCACGCAGATTACTCTGTAAACGCGCATGTTCTTTAAATTTCCCTTCATAAAGCATATTAATATTATCAACACGAAAATAAGCCAATTGATAAAAATCCTCATATTCCTGAAAAATCGGTTGTGCTAAAGCTCGCTGATATTCCTTCACATCAATGATATGCTCATTTTTACTTAATACCATGCATTGTTGTAATTCTTTAATTCCCTGTTTTTCTTCTTCATTTTGTGATGAGCCACCTTCTTCACAGTTTTCTTTCACCTGGGTGATGATCCTGGTCAATTCTTCTTTTTCCAATGTAATCTTTAACAGATAATCAAAAGCGCCTGCCTTCATCGCATCACGGACTAGCTCAAAGTCGGAATAATTGCTTAATACGATGACTTGTGTATTTCGGCTTTCTTTTTTTATTTTTGTTATGAGTTCTATGCCATCCATTTCCGGCATTTTCAAATCGGTAATAACAATTTCAGGGTGTACCTCTTGAAAGATGCGATAAGCTTCCTTGCCATCCTTGACCGTCGCAATCACCTCACAGTGTAAGGCCTGCCAGTCAATCATATTTTTTAACGTGATTCGGATCAGTCTTTCATCATCTGCTATCAATACCTTGTACATCTGTAATTCCCCCTTTCCTATATGGAAGCAACAGTGTCACAATGGTTCCTTTATTTACTTCACTCTGAATATTCATCGAATATTTATCTCCATACATCAAGCGTATGCGCTCTTGTATATTCATAATACCGATGCCACTTAATTTCTTATTGGTATAGGATTGTTCCACCTCTTGAAATCCTTTTCCATTATCTCCTATCTCTATTTTCAAACAACCTTTTTCAGCCTGCGCACGAATCGTCAAAATCTGATGTTCGCGATCTTCTTCAAATGCATGCAGAATACTGTTTTCAACAATCGGCTGTAACAGAAATTTCAAAATACGGCAATGGCGTACATCTTCATCAATATTATAAACCGTTTCAAACAAATCACCATAGCGAAGCTTTTGAATGATGATATAATTTTTCACATTTTCTATTTCTTCTTCCACATCAACATATTCATTACTGTCTACGATCGTATTACGTAATAACTTTGATAGCGCACTAATGCCTTCACTAACGGGATTGTCTTCATTTAAAATCGCCAAATAATGAAGTGTATTTAACGTATTGAATAAGAAATGCGGATTTATTTGTGCCTGTAACAACTGAAGTTGCGTTTCTCTTTTTTGTTCCTGTTCCAGTGCAACCGTCTTTACTAATTCCTGTACACGATTCAACAAGTCATTAAAGTTTTCACTTAATTCATGTACCTCATCTTTCCCATTATCCTCCACCTGACTACTAATAAGATTCGTTTCATCAAGCTTACGCATGGATACCAAGATATTATGAATCGGATCATAAATACTGTGATATACAATAGTCGATAAGATAGCTTCTAATATCAAGATGGCCACTCCATAAAGAAATAGCATATTCCGCGTACTATGAATTTCTTGTAAGACATATTCCGAGCTTACCAGATTGACAACCTTCCAATCCATGCCCTCGATTTGTTTACTTTCATGGTAATAAGACTTACCATTCACATTGACCATGTCTTGACTTATCTGAATATTTTTTCCTTTCGGAAACGCTGCCTGACCAAATAAATAATGATTATCCTTATCAATAATGATCATCATATTTGAAATACTGGAAGCATTGGTAAATGATGGACTGAATGCTCCCTCTTTAAAACCACCACAAACATAGCCAATGGTTTCATTATGGTAAACGATACGTTTTGTTAAGAATATTCCATTATGTTCTTTTTTATATGCCCAACTAATATCCAAGGTAGATGGTAATGACAAATTTCCTTGTTCCTTTTCACCGGCATCATCATAAATGACTTCCTGTTTCTCATTAAAGAGCACCAGACGATTTCGTCCGTTTAAATTCATATTCATCTTTGCATAGGCAACGAAATTTTTGCGTACAGAGCTTTCACCATCACTCAGCAACATGTCATATACGATTCCTTGTGCACAGAATTCCGTCATCTGATCTTCAAGACGCTCCATATTAAGATGAAAGAGTTCTTCTACCATCTCAACAGAATGTTGTGATGATTCCTGATTCTTTGATATGATCATTTGCATACTGAAATTATAGTATAATAAAAAACAGATAATCATTACCACCAATGGCAATGCGATAAAACCAAATAAAAGGCGGGAGCGTATGCTCACATTACGTAACAATTTGCGTCGCTGTTTCATATCATGCACCATCATCTATAGACCATTGAACAAAGATATATTCAATAAAAATTGTGCTACCAGATAGCCTAAAGCCAACGCTAACAACAATAGCAGACATTGCACTTTTCCTGGTTTGTGCACATCACAAAAACGGTCAAATTTGACACTGCTTAATGCCCAGAAACTTGCCGCAAAACAAAAAAGATATACAGTAAAAGTGATTAGGAAATAACGCATAAGCACCCTCCTTACATTTCTTATATTATATCATACTTCTCCATCAAAAAAAGGGAGGCGTTAAACCTCCTCTTGTGTATACGCACGTTCTTTGTGGAAGTAAATACTGGAGCTTGATAATATCAGAAGAAACAACAAGCCCGTTTGTACCCAATACACTGTATAGTCCAACATGCCATGAATCAAGACAGTTAGGATACAGGCAACGATCAAGGAACATAAACGCAAATCAATGCGTCTTACAAATAAACGATATATTTCTTTCAGATTACTGCCAAAATAGACTCCCATGATCAATACGCCAATCACTCCATGACTTAAGATAGGATCTAAAATCACATTATGAGCATGTTGTGTAGGATGTCCACCATATTGTTTATAAATATGGAAATAAGTCAATGGACCTTCCCCCAGCAAAGGATGCGCCTCTATTCCTTTAACGGCTGTTGTCCAAATTTTAGCTCGCTTAAGAAAATCCGTAAAGATAGAAGCTCTTTGAAATACCTCCGGCTTTAATAATATTGCTATCCCACCTGTTCCAATTGCACTCATGGTCGCGGTGAAATAACCAAAACGCTTATTCATCAAAAACATGAAAGGTATCGTCACAACAAATGGTACCCAGGCCGTACGACAGCCTGTCAGATATAAAGCAAATAAGTTTGCCAAAATCGTTACGATATAAAAAATAATACGGCGTTTTGTTTTAACCTGCATCATCTTATATACGCAGATAAGCACCAGAAACTCAATCATCATTGCATAATAATTGGCATTAAAGAAGGTTGAATTCACACGATTTTTAGGACTGTCTTCAATAACCAGCATCATAAAATCATAGTTCAGACGATGTACGATACGCATATATTCCATCAAAGCCCAAGCTACACAGAATAATGATATGATGCAGCAGGCATCCATTAACAATTCAAATAAACGTTTATTAATCACCGTACGGAAGTAAAAAATAAAGAGAAAGATCACTAAGATACCGATTCCACAAACAGCTCCCAGCCAGTTTTGATGGAATGCTGCCACCAAAGAGGCTAACAAGCAAAAGGCAATTGCGAATTTTGATCTTGGTACTGATTGAATGATCGTTTTCATACGTCCCTGAATGGTTAAATAAAGCAATACACCGATAATCGCGATGATCGAACAATAGAAAGGTAAAAATATCGTACAGACAACAAACATGATCAGATATTCATCAAATGAAAAGTTGTCTAGCTTGCGATGTAAAAAGGCAGCAATTTTGTCCATGTTTGTTTCCTCCGTTCCTAAAAGTAGCTTTATTATAGCATTCCACATCAAAAATAACAATTTACCAAAGTAATCTTACAAATTTGATAGAAAGAAAAAACACGCCTTTGCAAACAACAGATAGAATTACAAAAGAGCCATCCAGAAGATGGCTCCATCAGTGAAAGGGAAGAAAACTCAGAATTTATAAGGCTTATTGATTGTCTCCATATATTCATACATCGTAATATCCGGATTCTTCAACGCCTCCAGAAGATGATAGGGATCCTCAATGATAACCCCACAAGTCTTCATATATTGGAGAATATTTACTATGTCTTCATGATGAAGATTGGCAAAAATAGGTAAGCCGCCCGTACTTGATGGCAACAGGAAGCCATTTTCCATGGAATTCATGGTAAACAACTTCACATCCTTATTTTTCAATAGGAAATATAGCTGCATGGTGTAACGACTATATCCCCAGGTGCCCCATTTACGCTCAAAGGTAAACTTAACTCTATCAATCTCATGCCAATACAATCGTTCATAAAAATCACTAATCTCTTTTGATAACAAGATCTGTAATACCAATGATAATTTTTTAAAATGACCGTATGGAGGAAGATAAGCCAGATATGTTTCATGATATTCCATACATTTGCTGGAATCTATCGCAAAGGGGAGCCATAAGCATTCGACGAACATTAGAAAGACGATCATACAAATGGTAATGTTGGATTGGGATAAACCAAGTGTATCTTTTAACAGTCCCTGCATTGCAACACCAAACAACAATCCGATAACCGCAATAACAGCTGCACTGGCTAGGATCTTTCCACGTGAGACATTTCCTTTCTTCTGCTTCATAACAATACCTCCCATAGGTTTTCTTTACCCGCTTATACAATACGTCATCTTTTACTTTCTGTGTCATACTTTTGCATAAGTGGCTGCTTTTATGACACATGTGGTAAAGCAAGATATATTTTGGTAATAAATAATTGATGTTCTTGATCAAAGCAACAATGCAGATCTCCTTGATATTTCTGTGCCACATCTTGCATATTACGCAATCCAAAACCGTGATAAAAGGTATCCTCTTTCGTTGACAGCATGCGTTCACCAACTTGATGTACACTTTCACAGCTGTTTTTCATTTTTATAAAAACATACCCTTTCTCTTTGCGTATCTTTAACTGTATGACACGTTGTTTACATTTTACACAGCTTTCAATAGCATTTTCCACCATATTGCAAAAAATAGCGCTCATATCCACAGGATCAAACTGATCTTCTGCAAATGGTTCTACATCTAGTATCAATTGAATATCCTGCTCCATGATATCCTTTTGATAATTGCGCAAAACCCGATCCAGCAAAGGACAACCGGTAGGAATAAAGCTTACCACCTCAGAATAGGTCATCATGATTTTTTTCGTCAATGTATCATTCTCTTCTATTGTTTTATTATTTAAGAGCTTCATCTGTTTACGTAAATCATGTATCTGACGTAATATTTCATCATTATCCTTTTGTAATCGTTCATACTGAATGACATTTTCTTTTGCTAAATGTCTGCGATTTGTTATTGATAACATCGTTTCATACTGCTGCTTTTGCACATACGCAAAACGATTTAACAACGTGATCATAAGAAATAGCAAAAACGGTAACATATGCTCTATATGCATCATATTGGATTTCTTAAGCCAGACAAACTGTATCATGATACCTAACAACACTCCATATGCCATTAATAAAAACCATCCGCCTTCGCTTTGCTTGCGAAGTATCAAAAAAAGCAACGCATGAAGGATTCCCTCGACAAGCAGAAAACACATGCATTTTGCATACCAATCATGGAGAAAAACATCCATCATGAATACCACCAGCAAGGAGAGGATAAAACTTGCCAGAAAACTGCAGAAACATTTTACAAAGGCTGTTTCTTTCTCATAAATGAAACTAGCAAAGATACACAATGCCCATAAACCATATAAATACCAATCCATTGGTAACACCAAGCTGCTTAGACAAGCTCCCATAACCAGGATGCTCATAAACTGCCTGATTTTCATCTTCATTGCGGAAAACTGAAACCATGTCTCATAATATAAAAAGGTCATATAAAGCATGCTGCCTGTGCAAAGAAATACCGTGAAATAATTCATAGACTCATCTCCTGAAACTGTAACCAGCTTTCTTGTACCTGCTGCACTCTTCTTCTAGCCAAGGGTAAAGTCTCATGATTGCTTATTTCAATACAGTCTTTACGAATCTGCATAATATGGCTCAATTGTACAAACAGCCCCTTATGACATTCAACAAAATGCACATGTAATTGCTTTGCCCAATAACTAACCCCTTCCTTACTTTCATATACTCCTTGAGGCGTATGGAAACAAGTCGTTCTTCCAATACTTTCAAAATATAAAATTTCTTTCATTTTCACCATGGTTGTCTCTTGGTGCATAGTTAAAGTCAGTGTTTGTGAGGTATCTCTTGTCTGTAAAATTTCATCCAATTCACTATACAACAAAGTCTCATGAATTGGCTTTAACAAATACCGGGATGCTTGTATCTTATAACCCTCTAAAGAATATTTTAGATAGCTGGTAATTACTACGATAATCATATCCGGTAAACGTTTACGTAATTCCATCGCAATTTCAATCCCATTTTCTTCTTGTATCTCAATATCTAAAAACAGCATATGATATATCTTCGTACTATCTAGAAGCTCTTTTCCATTTGTATAACGATCAATTCTGGCTTCCATATGACGTTTATCAAAATATGCCCGCAATAAATCTTCATTTCTTTTCCCATCCTGATATTCGTCATCCAATACACAAATTTGCAACATCTTATCACCCTCACTAATAGTTTCATTATACACACAATATGATAAAAAGGATGTATGAAACACAAAATCGGTTCTTTTTCTGACATCACCGGTAAAAAAGACGTAAAAATCATAAAAAAAGGAAACCCTAAGACCCTACATCAGGTTTTACGATTTCCTACGTTTTTTGCCCACCACTTACAAGCGAGACTATTCTAACTCTTTTAGCTGATTATCAATTTTTTTGATTTCTTCTTCTAAAGTCGCAATTTCATTCTTTTGTTCTGTGATTGTCTGCTCAGCCTTGCTCTTCTTGCTTTCTGCGGTTTCTTTTTTCTCATTATAAATACCGGTAAGTGAAGATGCTTCTCCAGTAAGACGATTATATTCTGTCATAGCTGCATTTTTTCTTTCTAATGCCGCATCTAAACTTTCTTTTAACTGGGCTTTTACTGTTTCATCTTTTTCCGCATTATAATTCCCTAAAATACGTTCATATTCATCGTTGGCTGCCTTATACTCACCATTTTCATAAGTACTTACTTTTTTCTGCGCCTCTTTAGCCTTTGCCAACTCATTTTTTTCTAAAGATGCTAAAGTTTCAGTTGCATCCTTCTTATCCTTTTCGGCAAGTTCCAACTTATCATTGGCATCTGCTTTCCGCTGTACATAGGTTTCTCTTTGTTTCTTTAAAGCTGCAATCTTGGCTGATGAATCAGTAACATCGTCTTTGTTATTGGTATCATCCTTATTTGCATCCGTATTTGTCGGATCCTTGGTTGGGGTTGTTGGTTCTTCTGTTTGCTCCGGTGCCTTTTTATTATCATTACCGCCAAGGAAAGTATCCATTGCATATTGTACGGCAAAAAAGCATGCAACGATGATTAAAATCCCAACAATACCAAGAATGACATAGGTAATGATTTTATTTATCTTCGTATTTTTTTCTTCATCATCGCCTTCATCTTCTTCCACTTCTTCTTTTTTAGATGTGGTTTTCTTAATTGATTTCTTTACAGGTAATGGTTCTTCATCCTCATCTAACACATGTACATCCGATAATGGCTGAACGATCGTTTTCCCCAATTTTTCCTCGTCTTCTGCTTCTTCACCATAATCAGAGATTGGCATCTGCTGAGTCATCGTTACATCTTGTGGCTCTTCAGCTGCCGTTAGGCTTTTTTTGCCATTCATGATTACCAATGTCTGATCATTTGTATCATCCACAAAGCCTACTCTTGTTTTCGCCAGTTCTTCTTCATCTACGCGAATATCAGGGATAGCTTTCTTCTCTGTACTTGCTTTTTTATCTTCAAAGATAGGGGAATGAAATTTCTCTCCCGTTAATGGATTAATCGCATTTTCCTCTTGGTTTCGTGGTGATGCTGAAGCAGTTGTCTGTG
Organism: Longicatena sp. 210702-DFI.1.196; assembly: GCF_020563125.1. Lineage (NCBI taxonomy): Bacteria > Bacillati > Bacillota > Erysipelotrichia > Erysipelotrichales > Erysipelotrichaceae > Longicatena > Longicatena sp. 210702-DFI.1.196. The sequence continues at coordinate 33,606 of NZ_JAJCPX010000009.1, forward strand.
CTTCTTTTTGGCGTTTCATCTCTTCTATCTTTCGGCGTAATTCACTATCTTTACTATAATCGTTAATAATACCTGTCAAATCTACATCATCATGTTCGTTTTTTCTATTGTTCTGCATACGATCCCTCCGTTACAATTAGCGGTTTCATTTAATGAAAGAGCGTCCAATCGGACACTCAAGAAGAATTTTCACACTCAAAGGAGGAGAGAAAAATTCTTATATAAATCTATGCATCATGATTTCATTGGCTAGATGAAAACACATAAATTTACGTTATTATTATAACACTGAATTTTTCAATCTGTCATTCCATTTCTTAATTTTATCTTACACTATTCAGGAGCACCGTTTCTTACCATTTTAATTTCCGTGAAAGGAAATAAAACATAAACATCCTTACCAACGATAGCAGATTTTTTAAAAGGCCCGACTGCTCTAGAATCATAAGATACCACACGGTTATCTCCCATCAAAAAGTATTCATCTTTTCCTAAGGTTATTTTATTAAAATCCTCCGTAAATGGTTTCCCCTGTGATCGAATATGATTTGCATATTCTGTATTTAGATAAGGCTCTTCTAATGGCTTGTCATTTACATAAACCACATCATCTTTCGCATATACCGTATCATTTGGCATACCAATCACACGCTTTACCCAGTTTTCATCAGTTTCTTCATTATAGACAACCACCACATCCTGGCGCTTAATGCCTTGGGTCTTTGCCAAAAAGATATTCATGACACCGATTTCTGAATCACTAAGCGTTGGATACATACTATCTCCATCAACCTGCACTGGATTGATGACAAAGTGTGATAACAGCATTACGACGATAAAGCAGATGATGAAGGTTCTGGCTAAATCAAACAATTCATACTTCCATCCGCTTTTCTTAGGCTTTTTCTTCTTGCTCTTTTTCATTGAAGAACTATCTTCTTGTTGTTCATCATCTATAATCATAGCTTCTACATTTGGTTTTGTATTTTCTATTGTTTCTGTTTCTGATTTCTTTTCTTCCATAAAGGTTTGCTCCTTTTCGACTATGTACATTATTATAACACTACTTATCTAAAACAAAATGGGAAATTGTCGAAAAGCAAAACGTTCTGTATTTCATATCGCAGAAATAGCAGCTAATGTGTAATATCTTCAAATAGGTCTATTAGATTATAGAAATGTCTTTGGACTAATTAAATATGGAGTTGAAACTCAATCTTTCCTAATTTCCATTCATTTAAATTTTACTGTCTTGTTAAAGGTATGCCTGCGGTCGTACAAGAGTTTTTTTATATTGTGACGTTTTTCTATGGATTATGCCGATATAGTGCGACGGTTTTCCAATGTTTTGACTACCTAACTGCAACGTTTTTCCATATTGTTACCTTTTTCTTATTCTTCTATTCATACAAATCTCTTATACCATAAGGTTTTAGCTACATTATTTTTACCAACACAACATAAAAAGACGTATGCACTCTCGAAGAGTTTCATACGTCAATTTTACTTATCCATTATAAACATGAATACGATTAATAGCTTTGGCAAGGGCAACCTCTGCACGTTTGATATTCGTGCGGCTGTCTTGCTTTTTCAAACGCGCTTCCGCACGTTCCTTTGCCCGTTTTGCTCGTTCAATATCTATTTCTTCACGACCTTCTACGGCATCTGTCAAAATGCGCATTTCATTATCCGCAAACTGTAACAAACCACCGGCCAAAGCATAATCCTTTTGTTCCTTATGCTCGCTCAAGGTACATTTGCATGTCTTTAACATCGCCACGATTGGCATATGATTGGAAAGAATCGTTGTTTCACCATCTACCGTTGTGACATGCACAGCCTCCACTTCACCCTCTTTATACAAACCAAGAGGAGTAATGATTTTCAGCTTGATCATAGGACTAGCCTTCCATCGCTTTGGCTTTTTCTACCACTTCTTCGATAGTGGAAGCGAACATGAAGGCCTGTTCCGGTAAGTCATCATACTTGCCATCTAACAGCTCTTTGAAACTGCGTACTGTATCTTCACGAGATACGTAGCATCCTTTGATACCGGAGAATACTTCGGCAACATGGAATGGCTGTGACAGGAAGTTACGTACACGACGGGCACGATTAACGATGATCTTATCTTCTTCACTTAATTCATCCATACCTAAGATAGCGATGATATCCTGTAATTCTTTATATCTCTGTAAAATTTGCTGTACACCACGAGCTACCTCATAATGTTCCTCACCCACCACTAATGGATCAAGGATACGAGAGCTAGATTCCAATGGATCAACAGCCGGGTAGATACCCAATGCCGCAATGTCACGATCCAATACAGTTTTAGCATCCAAATGAGTAAACGCCGTTGCTGGTGCGGGGTCTGTCAAGTCATCGGCAGGTACGTAGATGGCCTGTACGGAAGTGATGGAACCATCCTTCGTAGATGTGATACGTTCCTGTAACTGTCCCATTTCCGTTGCCAATGTTGGCTGATAACCTACGGCACTTGGCATACGTCCTAACAGCGCACTTACTTCTGAACCAGCCTGTGTGAAACGGAAGATATTGTCGATAAACAATAACACATCCTGATGTTCAACATCACGGAAGTATTCCGCCATCGTTAAGCCGGTTAAACCAACACGCATTCTGGCACCTGGAGATTCATTCATCTGTCCATATACCAGAACGGTTTTATCAAGGACACCACTGTCCTTCATTTCATGATACATGTCGTTACCTTCACGGGTTCTTTCCCCAACACCGGTAACAACGGATTTACCACCATGTTCCTTGGCAATATTGTGAATCAATTCTTGAATCAATACGGTTTTACCTACACCGGCACCACCGAACAGACCAATCTTACCACCTTTGGAATATGGGCACAAAAGGTCGATAACTTTAATACCGGTTTCCAACATTTCCGCAGATGTCTGTTGTTCATCAAAGCTTGGTGCTTTACGATGAATAGGCAGACGTTTGCTTGTTTTTACTTCGCCTAAACCATCAATTTCACGGCCTAAGACATTAAACATTCTTCCTAAGACTTCATCTCCGACAGGTACTTGAATCGGTGCGCCTGTATCGATGGCATCCATGCCACGTACTAAACCATCCGTACCACCCATGGCAATACAGCGTACCCGTTCATCGCCGATATGCTGTGCCACTTCGACAATCAGAGAGTCTTGATTTTTCAAAGGGATTTCGATTGCGCTCAACAGTTGTGGTAATTCGCCGTTTTCAAAAGCAACGTCAACTACCGGACCGATGACCTGCACAATTTTTCCTGTGTTTTTACTCATCAACTGCTCACTCCTTCCATTGCGTTGACACCGCCGACGATTTCTGTGATTTCCTGTGTAATGGCGGCCTGTCTAGCCTGGTTGAATTGTAATTCCAGTGTTTCCTTAATTTCTTCAGCGTTATCTGTAGCGCTTTCCATAGCCATACGGCGACTTGCCTGTTCACTTGTTTTAGTTTCCAGGAAATAGCTGTATAACAGTGATCTGACATACATCGGAACCAAGGTATCAAGAATTTGATCACCCGCTGGTTCAAAGATCGTCAGAGCGCTTGTTTTCTTTTCACGTTCCTTATCCTTTTCTACCGGCAACAAGGTTACTAACTGCGGCTCAAAGCTGACAGAGTTCACAAAGTGAGTATACAGGATACGGATTTCGGATATTTCTTTCTTGCGGTATAAGTCCAATGCATGATCGGCAATGGTTACCAGTTCACTGTAACAGTCATCTTCAAAGTCTGTTTCTTCCATCACGACATGGAAATCCTTATTACGGCTCCAATTGACACCGCGACTTCCTATCATGACAAAATCACCGACATTGCCAATGTCATTCAACAGCATGCGAAAGATATTCGCATTATAGCCGCCACATAAGCCCATATCACTTGTAAAAACGATGGTGAATGGTTTTGCGCCTTCATTTTTACTTAAATAAGGATGGCGGGAATGTTCTATGGAAGACAGGATTTCTTGCACCGTTTCTTTTAAATAATGGGCATATTCCCGATTTTCTTCCATGTACTGTTTTTGTTTTTTCAGCTTACTGGTCGCCACTAGCTGCATCGCCTTGGTAATCTTTTTGGTAGATTCTACTGAGCGGATGCGTGCTTTGATTTCCAGTTTTCCAGCTGCCATAGACTATCCTTCCAGCATGTTCTTGAATTCTGTTTCAAAAGAAGTCAAGGCATCCTTGATACGCTGTGACAAAGCATCGTCTAACGCCTGCTGTTCATCAATATCATGGATGATGTCCGCATGTTCACGTTCCATATATTTTAACATTTCTTTTTCATACAGTTTGACCTGTTCTACCTTCACAGGCTTCAAGAATTTATGTTTTGCCGCAAATAAAGATAATACCTGATGGGCAACCGGCATTGGTTCATACTGGTTCTGAATCAGTAATTGTGTTAAGCGTTCCCCATGTGCCAATGTTTCAGTCGTAGCAGCATCTAAGTCACTACCGAATTTCGCAAAGGCCTGCATTTCACGGAACTGTGCTAATTCCAATTTTAAGCTTCCGCTGACCTGCTTCATGGCTTTGATCTGGGCTGCACTACCAACACGGGATACCGATAAACCACTGTCTACCGCAGGACGTACACCGCTGTTAAACAATTCTGTCTGTAAGAAGATCTGTCCATCGGTGATAGAAATAACGTTGGTAGGAATATAAGCAGAAATATCCCCTGCCTGCGTTTCAATAATTGGCAGTGCGGTTAAACTTCCTGCACCTAATTCATCGTTCAGCTTCGCTGCACGCTCTAACAGACGGCTATGCAAATAGAAGACATCTCCAGGATAGGCTTCACGTCCTGGTGGACGTTTTAACAATAAGGACATGGTACGATAAGCAACCGCATGTTTACTTAAATCATCATAGATGATTAAGACATCGTCACCGTTTTCCATCCATTCTTCCCCAATCGCACATCCTGCATATGGAGCAATGTATTGCAAAGGTGCCGGTTCACTAGCGGTAGAAGATACGATTGTCGTATATTCCATAGCACCATGTTTTCTTAATTTTTCTACAATTTGGGCAACCGTACTGGCTTTTTGCCCGATTGCTACATAAATACATTTTACATTTTTACCTTTTTGGTTGATGATCGTATCAATGGCAATCGCTGTTTTACCTGTCTGGCGATCCCCGATGATCAACTCACGCTGTCCTTTTCCGATTGGAATCATAGAGTCAATGATCTTCAAACCTGTCTGGATTGGCTGATGAACACTTTTACGTGTCATAACACCGGGAGCAACACGCTCTACCGGACGGTATTTTTCACTGACAATAGGAGCACCGCCATCAATCGCCTGTCCTAAGGCATTGACAACTCTTCCTAACATCATATCACCGACAGGAACTTCTACGATCTTTCCTGTACGCTTTACTTCGTCGCCCTCTTTGATTCCCTCATCATCACCTAACAATACGGCTCCGACATGTTCCTCTTCAAGGTTCAATACCATTCCATACACATCGTGTGGGAACAGTAACAGTTCTCCAGACATTGCATTATTCAGACCATGGACTAACGAGATACCATCACCAATCGTGATGACGGTGCCGGTTTCTCCGACCTCCAGCTCATCATCGTAGCGCCGTATCTGTTCCTTGATCAGTTTGCTGATTTCTTCTGGCTTTAAACTCACCATATTCACCTCACTTGCTTATTGTGTTTCAGATACGTTCAAAACGGTACGTTTCAGACGCTGTAGTCTGCCTAATGCCGTATTGTCGATAATCTGATCGTTTATTTTGATGCGGATGCCGGCAATCAGATCTTTATCTGTTGACAGCACGAAATCTACTTTTTTCTGCAGTTTCTTTTCGAGTGTTTCTTTCAGCTTCGCAATTTCTTCCTTCTGTAATGGTGTTGCACTCTTCACGTGTACCACCTGAATGTTATTAAAGTCATTGTAAGCCTTATTGTATTCTCTGCGAATCTCTTCAATTTTAGCGAAACGTCCTTTATCAATCAGCAGTTTTAAAAAGTTTAACAGCATATGGTCAATCTGCTTTCCATAGATTGTTTCCAGCATGCCTTTCTTTTCTTCCTTACTGATTTTCGGATGTGCCATGACAGCACGGAATTCATCATCCTGCTTCACACTGTCTGCCACCACATTCAGCTGTTCTTTATATACATCCAGCTTTTCATCTTCTTGTGCCAGCGCAAACAATGCATCGCAGTAATTCTTACTGACTATGCCTGCCATGTGTCATCACCTGCGTGTTCAATAAATTCATCCACATACTTCTGCTGTTGTTTCTCATCCAGCTCCTTCTCAATGATCTTGCTGGCAGCTTCAAATGCTACATCCGTAATTGTCTGTTTCATTTCTTTCTGTGCCTGAACTTTTTCACGCTCAATATCCTGCATTGCTTTTGTTTTTAATCCATCCGCTTCATCTCTGGCTTTAGCAAGAATTTCTTTCTTCTCAGCCGTAGCATTGCGTTTTGCGGTTTCCAGGATCTCATGAGCATCGCTTTTGGCATTTGCCATCTGCGTTTCATACTGTACTTTATAATCTTCACCCGCTTTGCGTGCATCGCTGCCCGCTTGGATATCTGCTGCGATTGCATCATGGCGTTTCTGGAAATAATCCGTGATGACATCCCAGAAAAAATGCTTGGCAACCAGACAGATGATCAAGGTTGAAATACAGACAAGAGCCATATCCACAGGGTTTATTCGCAGGTAATTGGTAATGTCGATATTCATCTGCTAAACCTCCTTATGGTTGTGAATCTTACGAAAATTCATATAAAAGTCATGCCTATGTAAAAGATATTTTCTTCATGCAGAGGGTTCTTTCCCTAATAGCAAAACTTGCTTACTTTCTGCATGCGCATGACCTTGCAAGATCTTACGCTTAACCTTTCAGGAAAATCAGCAGCAATGCGATGATCAATGCATAGATACCAGTTGTTTCGGCCATCGCGATACCTAATACCATGATAGAACGAATCTTACCGGCAGCTTCTGGATTGCGGCCTACGGATTCAGCACCTTTACTAGCGGCAATACCCTGACCAATACCAGGACCAAGACCAGCAATCATTGCAATACCAGCACCTAACAGTGCCATACCTTGTACGAAAAATTCATTAAATTCAGCCATTTTCATTTCCTCCTATTACTAATTTGCAAACAGCTTTTTTATTCTTCTTCATCGGCATACGATTCACTCAAGAAGAAACTTGCCAATGTGAAGAAGATATAGGTCTGAATCAGACCTGAGAAAATATCGAAATACGCATGCAGGAATGGCGTAAAGGATAAACCTAGTACACCAAACGGCATCAGCGATTCCATCAGTGTGTAAACAAGACCGGTAATAATGGTACCTGCCAACAGGTTACCAAACAAACGCAGTGACAGTGAAACCGGTAATGCCAGATCACCAAGGATGTTTAACGGTAAGAATAAGAAGATAGGATCACACAGCTCCTTAAATCTTCCAATCACACCTTTTTCCTTGAGTCCGACGAATTGAATCAGCAAGAACATCATAACAGCCAGTGTCACATTAACACTTAAGTTTGATGTCGGTGGCTGTAATCCTATCAGCCCCAGTAAGTTACTGGGAGCCATCATAAAGATCAGTGTTCCAAAGAAGGGCAGATAAAACTTCGTACGTGCCTTTAGGTTATCGGATATAATACCGGTTCCCAGTTTGGCGACACATTCACATACAAGCACAAAGCCTTTCGGTGCCTGTGTTGGATCTGCTTTCTTTATCTTATTACCTGCAATAATGAAAAAGACAGATAATAGTACACACAGAATCAGCCAGTTCACAATGGATGGGTGCAGCTGAATCGTCATATCACCTATCCGGATTACAAATTCCACGAATCAATCCTCCTTTCTGTGTAGAAATACATATATAAGAATTGCCCCTTTATGAAGCAGCATTCCTGCCAAAAGTGCCAAAACATGTACGCCTCGCCATGCGGCTAACGCAAAGATCAGTGTATAAATGGCATAGCGTTTTACATAGCTGCTGTAACCTTTTGCCTTGGGATTGCCATATAATTCAATGGTGTTGCTCATGTGCGTGATCATCGAGAAACCGATGATACCGGTGAGTGCACCAATCAAAATACCGGCACCGATATCTTTGAAATGCCCTTGAAAAAGCATGAGTGAGATACCACAGCTGACAAGTGCTAAAGCAAGCGTAATACGGCGGATTTCTTTTCCCATCTGTGAAGTTTCATCCATCATGCTCACTCATTCCTTTCATCAGCAGATAAAAATTAGCAATGATTGCATATGCCAGCAACAGCAACAAAATGATTGGTGTTGTATGAAGCTTTTCATCCAGCCACATACCAATCAAAACGGCTAACAGACAGCTTAACAGCATCGTCATCATAAAGCGAACGGCCTTATAATAGTCCTTCATGTTACTTTGTACCGAAGATTCTATCTCCTGCATCACCAAGACCCGGTACGATATAGCCATGTTCATTTAGCTTCTCATCTAATGCAGCTAAGTAAATATCCACTTCCGGATGTGCTTCTTCCACAGCTTTTACACCTTCCGGTGCACCTACCAAACAAACCAGGCGAATATTTTTTGCGCCTTGTTTCTTCACCATATCAATGGCAGCATTAGCACTTCCTCCGGTTGCCAGCATTGGATCAACGATCATCACAACCGCATCCTTCACATTCTTAGGATATTTTTCAAAATACGTATGAGGTTCTAATGTTTCCTCATCGCGATACAAACCGATATGCGCAATCTTAACGGTTGGAATCAGATTGGCAATACCATTCACCATGCCCAGACCAGCACGCAGAATCGGTACTAATACGATATCCTTTGCCAGCTCTTTGGTCGTGTAGGGAGAAACCGGTGTTTCAATGTCTACGGTACGCAAAGGCAAATCGCGGGAAATCTCATATGCCATCAAACCGGCAATTTCATCAAGATTGGCCCGAAAGTCTTTGGTTCCGCATTCCTTCCTGCGCATCTGCGTAAGCTTATGCGTAATCAGGGGATGTTCTAAAACTTTCAACATGTTACTTCTCCTATTCTTTTCTTTGCGCAGTATACACTTTACCATATCTGCGTCATTTGATTAGCAGACAAATTTGACATTATGTCAAAATTCAGCTTATCTGCGTCTTTTTTATTATACCATGGATGTCCTGTTTTTAACGATAAAAGCTTAATTTTCTGGCACAAAAATGTTGCTTTACAATAGATGTGTTACAGATTCGCTTAACCAAAAACAAGAACTGAATGATTCATCTATATAAGACTTATTTTTCAGTTCTCTTACAAGCTTCTTTCTGTATGATTTTTTGAATTATAATTATGTTAATGAACGAGCTCTGGGTGCGTTAACAGTAAAACCAAGATGGCCGCGGCAAACGGAAATACTACAAATAGCAAATTAGGTACTACTTTCGGTTTGTCATAATCTGTATATACTTTATTTCCCCAATAATATATTCTTATGGTTTCCGGAAAAATTGCCCTGCCATCCACTCGGAACTCTACTATTTTTACACGCTTTCGTCCTCCATTGATAGCATAAGAATATCTTACCGGTTCACTTCCGCTCTCTTCCTGATAGAACCTGCTTCTTCTGCTATCCATTATTTTTGCCTCTACATATTGCCCGGCTTCCTTCGCTTTTTGAATCTTTTTCTCTGTCCCACTGCCGATTATTTTTTTATTTACCAAAACAATCTCAAGTGCTAAAACTATTACAAAGGCAAGGAAGGCGGGTATTCCCGGAATAATTTCCTCCATTGCTTGTTTCCATACTGCTTCATTATTCACAAGTATTTTCTCTCCTTTTTTACTATATACATAGGATATCATAGTTATCCCTTTTCACCAATACGGGTGGATGGATTTATTTAATAGTAACGTATGCGAATACTCTTGCTTAACGATCATTATTGGCGTGAAAAAAGGATAAAGCTTCAATCAGCCCTATCCTATCTGCTTATTTTTCATTAGGTAAAGGGAACTTTACGGTCAATTCTCGTACCTCTTTTAATACTTGTTTGCGTACAGTTTCATCATCCGCATGCTTTAACACACGGGAAATCCATAAAGCTACCTGTTTAAATTCTTCTTCCTTAAATCCTCTGGTAGTCATCGCCGCACTTCCTAAACGGATGCCGCTTGTCACGAATGGTTTTTCTGTTTCAAACGGAATTGTGTTTTTGTTACATGTGATGCCTGCTTCATCTAAGAGCTTTTCTGCCTCTTTCCCAGACATGCCAATACTAGATTTTACATCCACCAAGATCAGATGATTATCGGTACCACCACTTACGATGCGAAAGCCTTCTGCCTGCAAAGTATCACTCATGATCTTACAGTTTTTAATAATTTGTTGTGCATATGTTTGGAAAGATGGTTGTAAGGCTTCATAAAAGCACACTGCTTTAGCAGCTATAATATGCATCAATGGGCCACCCTGCATACCAGGGAAGACTTTTTTATCCAATAGTGCTGCATATTTTTCTTTACATAAGATCATGCCGCCGCGCGGACCACGTAAGGTTTTATGTGTAGTTGTAGTCACAAAATCAGCATAAGGCACTGGACTAGGATGAAGATTAGCCGCCACAAGTCCGGCAATATGAGCCATATCCACCATAAAGTAAGCCCCTGCTTCATCAGCAATCTCTCTGAATTTCTGAAAATCAATGATTCTTGGATAAGCACTTGCCCCTGCGACAATCAATTTTGGCTTATATTGCAAGGCTTTTTCTCTAACATCCTCATAATCAATGGTTTCCCCATCTTTGGTAACCCCATAATCAACAAAATTATATAATGTACCGCTGAAGTTTAACGGATGTCCATGTGTTAAATGTCCTCCGGCAGTTAAGTTCATACCTAAAACTGTATCCCCTGGTTCTAACAGTGCCATGTAAACACCCATATTCGCCTGTGAACCACTATGTGGCTGTACATTCGCATGTTCTGCATGGAACAATTCTTTTGCCCGTTCTCTGGCAATATCTTCCACTTCATCTACATTCACACAACCGCCGTAATAACGTTTATGTGGGTAACCTTCTGCATATTTATTCGTTAAGATACTGCCTGCTGCGGCTAATACATCCGCGGATACATAATTCTCTGATGCAATCAATTCAATGTTGTAAAGCTGTCTTTCTGTTTCCTTTGCAATCGCTTCGGCAATTCTTTTATCGTTCATAGTGTGTCCTCCGTTTTCTCTTATTTTATCACAAATCCTTTATTCGTCACCTACTGCGCTCTGAAAACTTTTTGAAAAATATTTGCGGATAATAAAGATGATCGCAACAGCTAAGACACCAATCAGATTTTCCATGGCACTTTCATGCGAAATGATGATCTGACGAGCTACTGCATAAAGCAATACTTCAATCACCGATTCCGGCGTATGCAACAATAACATCTTCACAAACTCAATTGCCACAACAATTGTCAGTACACCGCTTAAAAAGTGTTCTAACTGAAAATCTCCTGCTATGACTAAGGCGGTTGTATCCAACAATGCCATTCCTGCCGCGATAACGATTGCCACCATCAAACATAAGGCTACGCTGAATTCTAAAAGTTTGGTAAACCGTAATAATCGTGTGTTTAAATTCTTCATTTTCCTCTCCTACGTTATTTCTTAAAATCAGGATATACAGCAAGATAATCGATGTTTGCTTTTCTTGCTTGGGTAAGTTGTTGTTTACGTGGTATATGATAACAGATTCCATCTTTCACAAAGCGTGCACCGGTCTGCTTGAAATAAAAAGGAATCTTTTTATTTAAACATTGTTCTCTTAGATGTAAGATCCATGCATAATCGCATATTCTTGCCTCATCGCCGCTTTCTCCTCCGGCAGTTACCTGCTCGATACGCTCATCCAACCATAACGTAAGATCTATGTCCTCTAACAGCGGTTCACAGATCAATTCTTTATGACGAATAGGCAATTCCATGTAGATGGGCAGTCTGCGTTCAACCTCTATTTGATTTTCAATCGTCGCACAAATAGTTACATTCTCATAACCGCTTTGCCAATCATCCGGCAAGTTTGGCAAAATTCTTTCCACACGTTTTGTAATCATATAAAAATGTAGATCTGAACGTTGTTTCATGAAGCTCCATGCTTCCTTGCGCCATGCATCTGCCTCTTCCACAAAGAAATCAGAGCTAAAACAAGTATAGACAACACCTTCCTGTATCTTCCAGGAACCATCTTTTTTCTTTTTCACAGGCAAAGCGAAATCTTTCGTCTTTTTTACAACACTACTATCTCTTCCATAGCGCTCATCCATCCGATATACATAACAATTTGCACAACCGGCACTGTATTTATGACAGCCATGCCAAGGATTCCATAAAGTCATATTTGTTTCCTTTCACTAGGCAAAGAGCTGCCTTTATCAGCAGCTCTCACTTTATTTTTCTAATGCCATCACTTTATCAATACGACGCTGATGACGTTCTGCATGCGAGAATTCCGTGTTCAACCAAACATGAACAATTTCCTTCATCACAGCTTCTCCGGTTACCAGCTGACCGAGTGCTAATACATTTGTGTCATTATGCTCTCTAGTTAAGCGTGCGCTCACCGGATCAGATACTAACGCACAGCGAATACCTTTGATCTTGTTTGCGGTAATACTTACGCCAATACCGGTACTGCATATTACAATTCCTCGATCATTCTTACCATTCGCTACAGACTGTGCAGCAGGTGCTGCATAATCAGGATAATCTACGGATTCCTTACTATGACAGCCAAAGTCTTCAATCTCATGTCCTTCCTCAGACAACATTTTCTTAATGAGTTCCTTATACTCATAAGCTCCATGATCACAAGCTAATGCAATTTTCATAACGATAACCTCCCATATTTCCTATTCAGCTAACCTATTTCCTATGCGAAATTTATCCAATTTCTTTCGCATCAAAGCACAAACAAACACCTTCATCTGTATTCTCACTGTTGAATTTGCCCTGGACACGCTTTAATGCCACCATACAGTTTTCAAGTGATGGTACTTGTAATACTGCGGCATACGTTAACGCAGAACAATGGCAGAATACATCATTTCTGCGCAAGTTATGATACAACACTTCCTTTAACAATGCGCTGGCTTTACGCACTGCTACTTCATTCGTCTTAGACACCATCTTTAACTGTAACATGACGATATAACTGACAACTCCACGTGATGATGCACGAACATGCACCTGATATAAATTACGGAAAATTTCAGCATCACAATAAAAGGCTCCATTGCGATATATTTCCTCATTTAAATCTCCTATCAATTCTTGAATACTCTCTGGCTCATCTTTATGGAATTTTAATAATTCATGATGAATATTCGTGATGTTCGGTGTTAGTTCAATATTAAATGTACTACTATATAGTTCCACAATTTTATGATAATACGTAATAGCTTGCGAATATTGCTTTACTTCATAAAAAGCCTTTAATTTAACTTCCATTAATTCTGGGAAGATAAAATGTTTAAATTCTGCATATTCACAAATTTTCAATACACGATCATAATCTTTTTCCTGTTCACATAGTTTGCATCCATGTAATAAAGCACGCTGAATCATATCTTTATAATAACGGCGTTTTACTAAAATCCATTCTTCATCAAAGTCATGTAAAAAAGCCATTCCATATGTATTCAGTAAATGCTGACATTTATCACACATCGTTGAAGCATCTTTGATATTTTCAATATCCTCACATGCTTTTTCAAGACGGACGATATCAATATCCCATGGTATTGCATTGTTCCAGGAATACGTATTACCTTTTGATAAGATACAAGAATGTTTTCGCTCTCTGCAAAATGGCTCCAATTCCTTACGTGCACGATAAATCAGATTTCGCAAGGCCCCTTCCGGATTTTCACTGATGCCATTTGGCCATAAAACTTCAATCAATGCCTCTTTCGTTAAAGAAGTATGACGATACATGATTAAATAAGCAATTAAGATAATCAATTGTGTGCTTTTTTTGACTTTATTAGGAAATTGAAATTCTTTATTTTCAATCGAAAACTCACCCAGCAAATGAATCTTTATTGGTCTTTCTTTTTTCATTTCATGTATAGGATGATAATTTCATCCTTCTCCTTTCTGTCGTGTTAGTCTTGCAGGACTTCGCGAATTCGTTTTTCGCTGATAGGTCCTTCTCTTACAATGCGTAATTCATCGGTACTCATATCCACGATAGTACTTGCCTTACTGCCTCCACTTTCGCCAACTACGATAGCATCAATTCGTCCATCCAGCTGTTTTAATACCCCCTCTGCTGTTTCTTGCGGTTCTTCACCACTTAGATTAGCACTAGTCACAAGCAATGGTTTCTCACAGAGATCAATCAGATGTAGTATGATGTCATCATCCGGCATGCGTATTCCTACCGTATCAAATCCATTTGTCAAATATGCAGGAAGGTGTTCTTTCTTCTTAAGAATCATCGTAAAGCCTCCCGGCATAAATTCCTCCGCAAGTTTTCTTGCGTCTTCACTCATATAGGCGATTTCTTCCATTTGTCGGAAATTTGAAACCATGGTAGGGATTGGTTTATTTTCTGGTCTTCCTTTACTTTTTTTAAGAGCTTCTAAGGCCGCTTCATTTTCATAAATGACAGCCAAACCATAAACCGTATCCGTAGGGAAGGCAACCACCTTTCCTTCTTTCAATAAATCAGCGATTGTTTCGATATCTTTTGCTTCATAACGCACAGTTTCCATTTTCTTCACCTTCTGTAGTTATTTTATCATATTATACGGCTTTTTTAATAAAATTTTTATTATCATTCCAATTCTATTATTATAAATATAGAAATACTTTTTATATCTTACAATTCAGATGGAAGTATCTTCTCCTTTTCTTAATAGCCTTCTTTTATATTCACAAGATTACAAAGTGCTTTTCCTTGTGCATAAGCCTCAAGATTTTGTATTAAAATATTTACATAACGCTCAAAAGATTCCGATAATTGAAAGGTACCTGAAATATGGGGTGTCAAAATGACATTTGTCTCTTTCCAGATAGGATGTTGCTGCGGCAACGGCTCCTGTTCCATTACATCTAATACCGCTCCTTTGATAGGGTATGTATGAAGAGCTTCTAATAACTCATCTAACGACAGGGCATCTCCTCTTCCCACATTTACCAAAATAGCGTTTTCTTTCATTCTAGCATAATATTGCTTTTGAAAGATATGTCTTGTTTTTGCTGTGCTTGGTAAAGCCAATACGACAACATCAGCATGAGGTAAAAGTGTTTCTATTTCTTCTATACCATAAAGTTCATCAAAAGCCGTTAGGGGAAGCTTCGGATGACGATTAATGCCAATCGTATGTGCCCCCATCATCTTAACTTTCCCGGCAAATTCTTTTCCAAGATCACCTGTACCTACTACTAAAATCTTGGAACCGTAAATAGAAGAAATAGGTTCTTCCACTTGCCATAAATGCTTTTTTTGATGTTGCTGATAGAGATGTATATTACGCATAAGCATTAATATAGTACAAATCAGATATTCGCTGATCGCTAAACCAAAACTGCCACTGGCATTACATAAGCTGCATGACGAAGGAAGCTTATTTAAATATTGTTCATTTCCGGCTGTTTCCAATTGTAACAAGCGAAGATTTTCAGCGATTGGTAAATACGTTAAAGGCACTTTCCCGGCAATCACCTCAGCCCAACGTATATCCTCTTCATTAACAGAGTCAGGGGTTTTTAAACGATATTCATAACACGCAGGTATTCTATTTAAATGATGTGGTTTCAATGCAGATAATAGTAATAAATGTTTTTTCATAACGAATTCCTCCCGTGTAAGTGTATCGTATTTTACCTATCTTGTGAATAGATAATGTCAACCTTGTAGAAAAGGTGGTCTTTTTCAATAAAGAATCCACCTTTCTTTGCTTATTGTTTTTCTTTTCTTCTACGTTTTAAACCATATGCCAATACAGCACCACCACTTAACAATACCATCATGATCCATAATGTTCGCTGACTTGTATCACTTGTCTGTACTTCATCTTCTGGTTTTGGTTTTTCTGTTGTTGGTTTGCTTGGCGTCGCCGGTTTTTGTGGGTCTTCTTTGGGTGGGGTTGGTTCTGTATCTTCTTTCTTTACATAATATACCTTGATGATATTTTTACTTGCATCTTCACCTAAGGTCAATGGTATATTCTCCACCTTTTCAAATATGTACCCTTCCTTGTTCTTCTCTGGATAGGTTTCTACGATATCGCCTGCTTTTAAATCTGCGATGTTCTCTGTCTTGCTCTCATCCAGCTTGCCATCATAGAAGTATTGTACCTTTGCAATTGTTTTTGTTCTTGTGTAGTATACTTCAATCACATTCTGACTAGCATCTTCTACTAGTTTTTCTGGTATCTTTACTTCTGCTAAAGAATAGTGTTCCTTCTTTTTATCTTCGTAGTTTTTATACTGTGAACCTACTTCTAATTCGTCTACTCGATAGGACGCTTTCTTATCTTCTACTCCATCATAGTAATACTTCACAGTAACCGAAGTTGTCTTGCTATCTTCTTCATCCTTTGCATAATAGATGTTGATGACATTCTCTGCCGCTATAGCACTTAACGTTAGTGGCAAGTGCTCGCTCTTCACAAAGTGATACCCTTCTTTATTCTTTTCCGGATAGGTTTCTACGACATCGCCTGCTTTTAAATCTGCAATGATCTCTGTCTTGCTCTCATCCAGCTTGCCATCATAGTAGTATTGTACCTTTGCGATTGTTTTTGTTCTTGTGTAGTATACTTCAATCACATTCTGACTAGCATCTTCTACTAGTTTTTCTGGTATCTTTACTTCTGCTAAAGAATAGTGTTCCTTCTTTTTATCTTCGTAGTTTTTATACTGTGAACCTACTTCTAATTCGTCTACTCGATAGGACGCTTTCTTATCTTCTACTCCATCATAGTAATACTTCACAGTAACCGAAGTTGTCTTGCTATCTTCTTCATCCTTTGCATAATAGATGTTGATGACATTCTCTGCCGCTATAGCACTTAACGTTAGTGGCAAGTGCTCGCTCTTCACAAAGTGATACCCTTCTTTATTCTTTTCCGGATAGGTTTCTACGACATCGCCTGCTTTTAAATCTGCGATGATCTCTGTCTTACTGTCATCCAGCTTTCCATCATAAAAGTATTGTACCTTCGCGATTGTTTTTGTTCTTGTATAGTATACATGAATGACATTTGCTTTCTCATCCTCTACAAGTTTTTCGGGGATCTGTACTGCCGCAAAGGAATAATGTTCTTTCTTCTTATCCTTATATCCACCAAAATAAGAACCTACTTCCAAATCATCAATTCTTTCTCTTAGGCTTTCATCTTCCACATCATCATAGAAATATTTTACGGTTACAGAAGTCTTCTTGTGTACATAATATACCTTAATAACATTCTCTTCTGCATTCTCTTTTAATGTAAGTGGCAACCCTTCTACTTTATCAAGTTTATAGTTTTCTTTGATCTTATCCGGATACGTTGTAATCGTATCGCCTGCTTTTTGATCTGCTAGAATTTCTGTCTGACTATCATCCAACTTTTCATCATAGTAATACTGTATCTTAGCGATGGTCTTATTTCTTGTGTAATATACCTTGATGACATTTTCTTCTGCATTCTCTACAAGTTTCTCAGGAATTGTTACGGTTGCCAAAGAATAATGTTCTTTCTTCTTATCTTTATAAGTATCATAATGAGAACCTACCGCAAGATCATTGATGGTATAAGCAGCTTCCTTATCTTCTATACCATCATAGAAATATTGGACAGTTACAGCCGTTTTCTTTTTCTTATAATAAACCTTGATGACATTCTTGGTGTAGTCATCATCTACGATCATAGGAAGTCCATCTGTTTTATCTACTTCATACATACCATCTTTTGATTTGTCTGGATAAGCAGTTACTGTATCCCCAGTATGAAGGTCAGTTAAGGTTTCTGTCGCCTCATCATCTTTAACCCCATCATAGTAGTATTCTACTTTACCGGTTGGTTCAAAGACGGCAATTACATTTAGTTTAGATATCAAAAAACTTCTCGCATATGGTGGAAGTAAAGAATCAACAAGATTACCCTCATAAATTGGTGTTTTTGATAATTCTTCTGTAGACCATATCTCTTTTTTTAATGTATACCAGTCTGCAATCGTTACTTCATTTTTTGCATTAACACTTCTAGAGGGAACTTTAGGAAAACAATTCTTGAAATAAGGGCGTAATTTCCATCCTGCAAATACATAGCCCTCATCAGCGACAGGTATTGGTAAATCAAGTATGCGAAGAAATATATCTTCTCCACTATCTTCTATGTATTTAGTAATTTTACCTGTTTCATTCTTTAAAACGCCATGATTGTTTGCCATATAGGATGTGGGAATTTTTCGATTTATCATTTTTATTTCATATGTTACTTCTGAAACATCTGTTGGTAATATAATGCTTTTTTTGTTCTCACCATCTAAATCTTTAACATATATTTCATTATAAGCATTAACATAGCTTTGCTCGTAGGTCAATTTCTGATTTAGTACAGAATACTTATTATTGAACAAAAAATATGAGGCATTAAATTCTATTCCCTTTGGTGCATAAGTAGTGTCCACTAGTTTGTTCCCATTTCCTTGATCCAATTCAAAGGTTACTTTGATAAAATCACTTCTTTTTTTTAATTCTTCTTCACTTATCCATTGTGCATACAATCGAACTGGATTATTTTTTTCTTTTATTAATTCATATATGTCGTCGGAAGTAGCTGTCCAAAAAGATAAAAATTCATCAGGATTTTCATTATTAGGTGTTAAAGACCATCCTATTAAATATTCCTTGTCTTCCATAGGAATTATATAATCACCTCTAGAAAATAGTGGGAGACTATTAATTCCTTTTAATTCCGGAGTTAGTGCGATATCATTACCATTTGGATCACAAAAGATGCTATTTTTTTCATCAGAATAGCTTGAAAACACTTGTAATTTACCATTTGTTATTGCATGTATATATTCAAAAACGGGAATTTGTTTGAAAGATTGATCATAAAACGGATACCACCCAATAAAATAACTTCCCTCATATTCTAAACCATTTGTTGGCATATTTTTCAATTTAATTTCATCGCCTAATTCATATTCTGCATTATCAATAGGACATGTAACTGAATCAAGACATTCATATACGATTTTAAACTTTGTCTTCTTCATTACTATAGGTTCTAAGACCACTCCAACGCCATAATCATTTTCATCAGTAAAAGGAGCATACACCTCATTTAATTGCTTATTTTTCCATCCAACAAACACATAATCTGAATTTTTAAATTCATCCGAGATATCCGGCAGTAAGAATGAATAATCACTATTTGATTCATCGAATATCACAATCAGTTCTGGTTGCCGAATCTCTATATTATTTGGTAAGGATGATAAGTCAAATGTAGCTGGAACATATATAAAAATAGGTTTAAGATTAACTTTTGTTTTATCTCCATTATAACTTAAAGCTTCTTGCAGTTTTTCAAAAGTGATTAAATCATTTTCTTTCCAAATATCTCCATTATAAGTTTTCCATCCATAAAAAATACTGTTTCTTGATGTTAAAGTACCTGCTCCAGCAATAGCTGCCACTGGCTTCATACCTTTTTCTAATCCATATATATTTTTATCGACAGGTGGTTTACCGTTTAAACCTTCTGGATTTTCATAGATAATATCAATGCCATAATTGTCCTCTTCATCATAAATCCCCGTTAAAACACCTGGAAAACAGCCTGCTGCCAATGTTCTCGGAAAATCTATTTTTAATTTTTTTACTTTTAGTGATATTTTTGATCCTGCAGGATATTCAATAGCCACTTGGTTTTCATAGTTTTCATATAACCAATATAAAAAATTTTTCCTTATCAAATCAGGTTCTTTTAAGACCACATCTTCAACAATCAATTCTTCTGTATCTTCATTATAACTATAGTTATAGCGATCTTTAAAATCTTTTATTATTTCATTATTATCATTTTGGTAAATAGATAATATACCTAATTTGTTTTCATTATCGTAAATAGCGAACAAAAACAGCAATACATCTCCTTCATCTGTGATGCATATATATTCAGAAAAATCTACATCAGATAATTTATCACCTGGTTTTATTCTAGGTACACTTTCATCTATATATGCATCAATACTTGCAGCCCAGTAAAGAAATTTTCTTGTTTCTAGTCCAGATTCTCTAAACTCTTCAGGATAATTAATTATATCTGTTCCCTCTATAGTTTTTTCCAACCATTCATTATTTGCACTATAGTATGTAATTTCTGTATTTTCTAAAGCTTTTATTCCTTTTGCTTTAATTTCTTTTTTCATAAATTGTGCAACAAAAGTGCTATCTTCTTTTATTTCTATCTCTTTCCCAGGCTCATAGACCTTGCTATCTTTTTCATTCTTCCAGCCTGCAAAGACTTCATTCTCATGTTCGCTGTTGCGATATACCGGTAGTGTTATCTTCCCATCTTTTGTTTCTTCTTCATGGTATATAGTTTCCTTATCTCCATTTATATCCATGAAATTTACCTTAAAGACTTTCTCTTTCCAGATAGCATAAACATCTAGTGTTGTTTCGTCTTTCATCACTTCATTCAATTTCGTCTTTTCCGCTACACGTTTACCTTTGCCATCCGCTTGCAAGTTCCATGATACAAAGGTTCTTCCTTCCCATGTAAAAAGACTTCCTTCTTCGATGGCCTCTTCTTTGCTTGCATATTCTTTGTCTATAATCTCATCTGTTCCATCATTCTTATGATAATGCACGGTGAAGCTTTCTTTTGTTTCTTCTGCTTTGATCGTTCCTTGTGATGGCAGTATTGTCAGTGCCATCATAAACACCAAAAACAATACTCCTAATTGTTTCATCCGCTCCTTCATTTTTTCCTCACCTTTCAGTTTCACTTATTTGTGCAATAAGCATTTTTCTGTAACCGTTTACATAAAAATTATAACCGATTTATTTATGAATAGCAATGTAGTTCCTTCGTTATCATACTATTTTGGTTATAAAAAAGCTCTTATAGGATTTCATAAGAGCTTTATAGTAAAGTAGTGTGATTAATATTTTAAATCTATAACCTTTTCCCAACGAAATTCATTTCTACCAAAATGTCCATAGCAGGCTGTTGCTTGATAAATAGGTTTTAACAAGTCTAATTCCTCAATAATGTTTTTCACTTCGAAATTAAAGTTTTTTTTAGAATATCTAATAAATCTTCATCACTCATAGTTCCTGTACCAAATGTATCTAATAAAATAGATATTGGTTTTACCTTGCCGATAGCATATGCCACCTGAATCTCACATTTTCTTGCCAACTGATGAGCCACAATATTTTTAGCAACATAGCGGCAATAATATGCAGCACTGCGATCTACCTTTGATGGATCTTTACTGGAAAAACAGCCGCCACCGATTCTACCCATACCTCCATAAGTATCAACAACAATCTTGCGTCCTGTCGTACCACTATCACCAAAAGAACCGCCTACAATAAAGCTGCCACTTGGATTGATAAGATAGCGCGTGTCCTCATCTAATAATTCATCTGGAATTACCGGCGTGATGACTTCTTTCATAATCAAATTGGCAATTTCCTGCTGACTCACATCCGGTGTATGTTGGGTCGATACAACGATAGTATCAATACGTTTAATTTGATCATTTTCATATTCAACACTTACTTGTGTCTTGCCATCAGGTCTTAAAATCGGATGTGTACGGCGTACTTCACTTAACTGTTTTGCAAGTTTATGTGCATAAGCAATTGGCGCTGGCATATATTCTTCTGTATCATCACATGCATAGCCAAACATGATTCCCTGATCCCCTGCACCAATACTACCATCTTGGACAACTGCCTGGTGTATTTCACTGGATTGCTTATTTACTTTCACCATTACCTGATATTCTTCTTCATATCCAATGTTTTTGATGACCTTTTTCGCAATACCTTCAAAATCAATCTTAGCTTTTGTGTCAGCTTCTCCATAAATCAACACAAACTCATCTTTAATTGTTGCCTCCACTGCCATCTTGCTATTCTTATCCTGACGTAATGCTTCATCTAAGATAGCATCCGCAATCGTATCACAGATTTTATCCGGATGGCCTTCTGTAATGCTTTCTGATGTAAATACATAATCTTTCATATCAATTCCTCCATATAAAAAGCCTTCTCAAGCGTCAGAGAAGGCATACGTATCGATTCTTTCTTCTCTTATCGCTGTTAGCTGTACCACCTTATATGATTTACCCCATACAGGTTGGTGTGGGATTATCGAGCTAACTCTCTACCCCAACTCTTGATAAAAAAGGCATCTATATTAAAACATGCATGTAGTACTTTTGCAAGTAAATCTTATCGAAAAAATATGAGGAAGTATTTACCACCGCTTATATCATAAACATTTCATCTTATTACCGCAAACGTATAAAAGTTATTTTCTGGCTTGACTTTATGTATAGCTCTGTTAAAATAGGGTTGCTCGGAGGGCGAGTCATTCAAAGAGAAATGATGAGCTGGATAAGGCGACGGATTGAGATACCCGTAACCTTGTTCAGCTCTTTTTTTGATTAGGAGGAATTTTTATGGATTTTTTAAAGGGAAATATAAAGACACTTTATTTTAAATATTTAGCAGCTGCCTTTGGGAGTGTTTTGATTACATCTGTTTACTCGATTGTCGATATGGCAATGGTTGGACAATATCAAGGACCAGAAGGTACAGCAGCATTAGCTGTAGTTGCGCCGATTTGGAACATTATTTTTAGTTTAGGATTGTTAATGGGAATTGGAGGTTCGGTTATTTTCAGTACTATCAAAGGGAATGGAAAAAGCAGAACACAAGAAGCGAATGCTTATTTTTCAGCAGCCGTAATAGGAGCCGTCTTCTTAGCGGTAATCACATGGATCCTTATCATCTTGTTTGATCGTCAACTGCTTATGTTTTTTGGCGCAAAAAGTTCCTTGTTAGCTCTAGCAAGAACCTATTTATTACCAATCAAATTTGTCTTACCTTGTTTCCTGTTTACGCAAGTATTAGCTGCTTTCTTACGTAATGATGCTGATCCTACACTTGCGACAATAGGAGTATTAGCCGGCGGTATTTTTAATATGATTGGTGATTATGTCTTCGTCTTTGTGTTTGATATGGGTATCTTTGGTGCCGGTTTAGCAACGGCGATTGGTTCTATCATCTCCTGTATCGTTATGCTAAAACATTTCTTTTCTAAGACAAATACCTTAAAGTTTCAAATGCCACAACATATACTGCATAAACTCAAAAGAATTACCATTACGGGATTTTCAACTTTCTTTATTGATATTGCCATGGGAATCTTGACCATTTTATTCAACCGTCAGATTATGAACTATCTTGGGACAGATGCCTTATCCATTTATGGTATCATCGTAAACATCAGCACCTTTGTGCAATGTTGTGCATATAGCATCGGACAAGCAGCACAACCAATCATCTCCGTCAATTATGGCGCAAAACTCGGATTCCGTATTAAGAAAGTTCTAAACTATGCCTTAGCTACTGTTTTATTCTTTAGTATCTTTTGGACTGCACTGTCTGCATTAGCCCCTAACCTATTTGTTAAATTGTTTATGGCACCCACTAAAGAAATCTTACAAATTGCTCCCTTAATTATTCGTACCTATGGATTGTCCTTTTTATTACTACCATTCAATATCTTCTCAACTTATTACTTCCAAGCTTTATTAAAACCAAAAGCCGCTTTCATTGTTTCCGTAGCGCGCGGACTTATCATTAGTGGTATTCTTATTTATCTATTACCTTTGTTAAGTCCTGAAGCTCTTTGGTATACGATGCCCCTTACTGAGTTCATTGTTGTTATCTATGCTGGTAGTAAAATGTTTCAATATACAAAGGCATTGGCTGATAAAAAATAGTTTGACGTTATGATTGAATCATTCTTCAACTACACAAAGAAATCCATTATTCGTAAAGCTTCTTATACAAAAAAATCTGCATGGTTTTTACATCCATACAGATATTTTTTATTTTAATCTAAATCTTCCCCATTACTTTTAATTACTTTCTGGTACCAGTAAAAGCTCTTCTTTTTATAACGGTTTAAGGTACCCTTACCATCTGCATCAATATCATTTGGTAAGAATGATTTGTTATGTTAATCGGCTTATAACTTTTTAAACTTGTTTCTTTTCTCAAATGAAAATCCACACAAAATCAATGAAGCAATTCAGACATTCCGCTTTCCTTACTCAATTGTATCTAAAATATCTTTCATTCGTTTTGCTAAGCCCTTGCATTTCGCAACACTTAAACTACATACAGCTACACGAATACCTTTATTTACCTTTACGGTATAGATATGCTGTTCCATAAGCTTTTCATGATAACTGTCACGTACTTTATTATCTGGAATTGCTACCGTTACAAAGAAGCCTTCCTTGTAAGGATAATATGCCAAGCCACAGGCATCAGCTTCACTAGTAAAGATATCACTGCGTTGCTTCAATAGCTTCACATAGCCATCTTTTTCTTTCATAAAAGCATCATAGTTTTCGGTTGTCACAAACGTAAAGTTATCCATAGCGGCATTAGGTACATTTGACCAAGTTGCTCTGGCAGCTTTTTCAAAAACAATTTCAACGCCACGGACAGCTTCTTCACTCTTACCTAACAAAATAGCAGCACCGCAACGCAAACCATAAGAAGTTAATGATTTACTGCAGCTGAACGCAATGATGGCAAATACATTATCACTAAACTCATCAAAGGTTTTAATATAGTCACGAGAATGTGGTAAATCATACGCATAGTCAATATACGCAATATCGTTTAATAAAACGACCGGTACTTCTTTGGCACATGCATTTAAGAAAGCAACAACTTCCTGCCACTCTTCCTTACTTAAAGAATAACCGGTAGGATTATGGCAAGGGTCATTGATGACAATTAACAGTTTCTGCTGTTTTTCCATCACCTGACGACATACTTGTTTTAAAGATGTTAAATTGAAATGATCTTCTTCAAACAATGCATAAGTTGCGACATTTAGATTATCCATCGTTGCCATCAGTTTATAGCTGCCCCAGGCAATTTCCGGTAAGATAACAGTTTCCCCTTCATCTAAAATTTCTGATAAAGTGATCGCCACAGCACCGGTTCCTCCCGGTGTGGCAATCACACTGTGTGCTAAGGTAGAACCACTTGGTTTAACGATCCAATCATACACCTGCTGACGATAGCTGTCATTACCGACAAAACTTCCGGCATAGGCTGCCTTTGTTTCCTTGGCTATATGATCATAAGGTGTAAACACACTTTCAAAGGCTACGATCGTTCCCTCTTCATTGTACAAAGAACCAATGGTCGCATCAACGACCTTCTCTGCACCAACTGCTGCTTTTGCTTCCTTCGCTTTTTTCACGATCGCAAAAACGGTATCTTCAATTGGTGTCGTATTCACTTTTTCTTTCACAAAACTCATTTTTCATCCCTGCTTTCTTTTGTATATGCACCTAAGATGCGCACTTCTTCACAAACATCTTTTAACTCCTGTACCAACAACTGTTCCTGTTCCTTTTGGATATTACCATCAATTTCAACATAGAAATAATATTCCCATGGTCTGTCTTTTATGGAGCGCGAGATGATGCTTTGCATATTAAAACCATGACGTGCAATGATATTCATGGCACTGACTAATGCTCCTGCTTTATGCGGTATAATGACAGCTAAGGAAAAGATATTTCCACTTGGTTGTAAATCTCTGCCAATGATGATAAAGCGTGTCGTATTTTGGGCACTGGTATTGATATCCTCTGCTAACACGGCTAAGCCATACCGTTCTGCATTTTCTTTTGCGGCTATGGCAGCTTTCTTTTTATCATTTTGTTTAGCAATATATTCTGCCGCTAATGCCGTATTCGGATACGGTATCAATTCATATCCTCTGCCTTCTAAAAATTGTTTCGATTGATAGATTGCCTGATCTTTTGAATATACCTGACGGATATCTTCCAGTTTTGCTCCCGGGATTCCTAGTAAATTCTGTGAGATCTTTAAGTCATAATCCTTACAGACATAAACAGGATACTTGATTAATAAATCTAATACCTCTCCTACTTCTCCGGTATAGCTGTTTTCAAACGGTACGATACCATAACGGATTTCTCCATCCACAACGGCTTTAAACACATCTTCAAAAGATGCATACCGTTGTTTTTTATGTTCCGGAAAGACATGTGTGCAGGCGATATGTGAAAAAGCACCCTCCACGCCTTGATAACCGACAACATCCTGATTCAGAATCATTTTCTGATATTTACGTGAGATTGCCATGATATCCTGCAAAAACTCTTTATAGCTGTCTTGATATTTTTCTTCTTTGATATATTGCAGATTATGTGCAATGACAAAGTTCTCACGGCTGCGATCTAATACCGGAAGCCCTTGTTCCTGTTTATAAGCTATGACCTTTTCTACAGCCTGCATGCGTTTTTCAAACAGCTCTGCCATTTGCGCATC
This sequence comes from Longicatena sp. 210702-DFI.1.196, assembly GCF_020563125.1. NCBI lineage: Bacteria > Bacillati > Bacillota > Erysipelotrichia > Erysipelotrichales > Erysipelotrichaceae > Longicatena > Longicatena sp. 210702-DFI.1.196. The sequence continues at coordinate 60,264 of NZ_JAJCPX010000009.1, forward strand.
TATCTCATTAATGTCCTTGCGGGCATCATCCAACTTCGTCATATCCTCACCTCTTTTTCATTCTTTTTTATTATACAATACTTTGATATGAATGAATATAGTTTCAGAAAAGAAATGTAAAGGAAATGAAGCGTTGACCCTCGATTCAGATACTATATCATATCCTTTTATATGAATAGCCATCTAAGGTCCTGCATCAGAAACCATCTAATTACCAATTATGCAAATGAAAGAAATCAATCATGCGTAAGAATGGCATAGTGAAGCCATGGTAAGATGCGATTGTTTTCATTGCGTTTACAAGAATTTGAAATTTCTTTCATTTTATGTATGGATTTGCTTGAAATTCTTTCTTGATTATATTATGATATAGGAAATTGGAGTGATAGCCATGCATAACAAAGGATTTTATTATTATCTTTAATCTTCGTTATAAAGCCAAACATGGTTCTTTTTCACTTCTTTATAACGGATAAAAAAAGCATCTGCAATTCACTGATGCTTTTTTTCTTTATCAGGGAGGAATCGTTATGAAACTACATGTAGATCTAAAAGAAAATGGATACGATATTTATATGGAAAAAGGCATCTTATATCGCTTAAACGATCATATTCAACTGAATCGCAAGGTTATGATCATTACCGATACCGGTGTACCAAATTCCTATGCACAAACCGTTAAGGAACAATGTAAGGAAGGCTATGTACATGTTGTCGAAGCTGGTGAATCCAGTAAGAGCATGAAGGTCTTTCAACAACTCTGTGAGGATTTGCTGGAACATAATTTCTCACGTAAGGATTGTGTCATTGCGTTAGGTGGCGGGGTTGTAGGAGATTTATCCGGTTTTGTGGCAGCCAGCTATATGCGTGGTATTGACTTTATTCAGATACCGACCACTACGCTCTCACAAATCGACAGTAGTATCGGTGGTAAGGTTGCCATCAATTTGGATGATGTGAAAAACATCGTTGGGGCCTTTTATCAGCCTAAAGCTGTCTTCATTGATACAGACACTTTATTAACACTGCCAAAACGGCATTTCTATAATGGTTTAGTAGAAGCATTGAAAGCCGGATTGATCTATGATGAAAAACTATTTGCCCTTTTTGAGGAAGAAGATATTCCTGCTCATTTAGAAGAAATCATCTATCATGCGCTATGCGTGAAAAAAGCAGTTGTGGAAGCTGATGAAAAAGAGTTGGGCTTACGCAAGATCTTAAACTTTGGTCATACCATCGGACATGCTATTGAAAGCTATTATCACCTTTCACAATATTTGCATGGAGAATGTGTTGCCATGGGCATGTTGTATTTTATGAGTGAAGATGTTCAAAAACGTGTCTTACCTATTTATAAACGGATGCATTTACAAAGTGATGTACCTTATGATAGTGATGAAGTGTTTGAAATATTATGCAAAGATAAGAAAGCAAGCGGCGATCATGTCACCGTTGTTAAGGTCAATACGATTGGTAAAGCAGAATTAAAAGAATGGAAGTTAAGTGATGTTCGTCACATTTTGAAAGGATAAGGTTATGAAGAATACATTTGGAAATCAATTCAGTGTTACGATCTTTGGAGAAAGTCATGGAGAGGCAATCGGTGTCGTCATTGACGGTTTAGCTGCCGGTATTCATCTGGACATGGATTTCATCAATGCCATGATGGATAAACGTAAGGCGAAAGGACGTATCAGCACACAGCGTAAAGAAAGTGATGCGTTGCATATCGTCAGTGGATATTTTGAAGGCTATACTACCGGGACACCGTTAACCATTCTGATAGAAAACACCAATACGCGTAGTGGTGATTATACCAAAACCAAGAATCGCTTGCGTCCCTCACATGCCGATTATACCGCTGATGTAAAGTATAGTGGTTATCAAGATTATCGCGGCGGCGGCCATTTCAGCGGACGCATTACGGCACCCCTTGTGGCGGCAGGTGCAATTGCCATGCAGGTGTTACAACAAAAAGGCATTTTGATTGGTTCTCATATTGCCCAGTGTCATACCATCAAAGATCAGCCATTTGCTCAAGAGGAAGAACTCCTTGAACAACAGCTTCGACAAATGAATACCAGCGATCTTGCGGTATTAGATGAAACAGCAGCGCAAGCGATGCGTACACAAATAGAAGAAGCAGCGATGCAAGGAGATAGTGTAGGTGGTATCTTAGAAAGTGCAATTTTACATTTACCGGCTGGTATCGGAGAACCTTTCTTTGATTCCATGGAAAGTCGTTTAAGCCATTTATTATTCAGTGTACCGGCTGTAAAAGGTGTCGAATTTGGTTTGGGTTTTGCCTTTTGTGATCGTTATGGAAGTGAAGTCAATGATGCCATTATTTATGATGGCAAAGTAAAAACCAGGACCAATCATAACGGTGGTATTAACGGAGGTATCAGTAATGGTATGCCGGTACTGATCAAAACAGTTATTAAACCAACGCCATCTATTTATAAGGAACAGGATACGATTGATAAGGAAACGCTTGAAGCCGTGAAACTAACGATTCAGGGTAGACATGATCCTGCCATCATCCATCGCGCAAGAATCGTAGTCGATGCGGTTTTGGCTATCGGTATCTTAGATATGCTCATGGAGCGTAGTGCAACTATGGAAATGCAGAAATAAAATTAACGATGTGGATACGTCCACCAAGATAAGATTAGAAATAAAGGAGGTTTCTCATATGATTATTACGATGAAGAAAGATGCAACAACAAGTGATATTGAACATGTTATGAAGCAATTAAAGGAGCGCGGCTTACAAATACATGAGAGCATTGGTGAGAATTTCAATGTCTTTGGAGTCGTAGGCGATACCAGTCAAATTGATCCTAAGCGCATTGAGGCAAACCCTCATGTGGAAAGTGTTGTGCGTGTATCATCCCCATATAAAAAAGCAAGTCGTATGTTTCATCCAGAAGATACGATTGTCGAAGTCAATGGTATCCGCATTGGCGGTAACGAAAAACTAGTTGTTATTGGCGGTCCTTGCAGTGTAGAAGGAAAAGAGATGATCATGCATCTGGCCCAAGAAGTAAAGGATGCCGGTGGCTGTATGTTAAGAGGTGGCGCTTATAAACCGAGAACCTCTCCGTATGCTTTTCAGGGCATGGGAACAGAAGGTATCCTTGCTTTAGCACAAGCAAGAAAACAAAGTGGCTTACCAATTGTCACAGAATTGATGAGTGCTGATAAACTTGATGAATTTGTGGAACATGTCGATATCATTCAGATTGGGGCCCGTAATATGCAAAACTTTGATTTGTTAAAAGCGGTAGGAAAGACACAAAAACCAATCTTGCTAAAACGTGGTTTGGCCAATACGATAGAAGAATGGATCATGAGTGCAGAATATATTCTTTCTGAAGGAAATCCAAATGTCATTCTTTGTGAACGAGGCATTCGTACCTTTGAGCCATACACCCGAAATACCTTAGATCTTAGTGTCATTCCAATCATCAAGAAGAAGACCCATTTGCCTATCATCATTGATCCAAGTCATGCGACCGGTGATTGGGAACTGGTGGAAGCCGCATCTTTAGCTGCGATTGCGGCAGGTGCAGATGGTCTAATCATTGAAGTCCATGATCATCCGGAATGTGCATGGAGCGATGGTGCACAATCCTTGAAACCGGAAAACTTTAAGCAGTTGATTCAAAAAGGGAAAGCGATTGCGAATGTCATTGGGAGGGATATGTAATGAAAGTTACCATAGCTACCTCTTTAGGTAAAGGTCATGTGCATATTCCCCCAAGCAAATCCATGGCACATCGTGCAATTATCTGTGCTTCTCTTGCGAAGGGAAGAAGTGTCATATCCAATGTTGCCTATTCCAAAGATATACGTGCAACGATAGAAGGAATGAAACAGCTTGGCGCACATATTGAAATAGCGGAAGATACTGTCACTATTGATGGTATAGCAAACTTTCAAGGTTTAAAAGACAAGGAAATTTTTTGCAATGAATCCGGTTCTACCTTACGTTTCTTTATTCCTATTTTCTCTCTTTGTGAAAAACCAATCACCTTTACCGGCAGCGGACGATTATTACAAAGACCGCAAAAAGTATATGAAGACATCTTTCATGAAAAAGGATTAGCCTTTCAGCAAGATGCCCATGGTATCCACATTCAGGAGGCACTACCTTATGGAGAATATCAGATCAAAGGTGATGTCAGTTCACAATTCATCAGTGGTTTATTGTTCACCCTACCACTGTTGGAAAAGGACTCTACAATTCATATTCTTCCTCCCTTTGAATCACGTTCTTATGTGGAACTGACCTTACAAATGCTGGAACATTTCGGTGTCCATGCTTATTTTAAAGATGAAATGACACTTGCTATTCCTGGTGGGCAAAGCTATCAAGCAAATAATTATGAGATTGAAGGCGATTATTCACAATTGGCTTTCTTTGCGGTATATGCTGCGATTCATGGAAAGATTACCGTGACCGGTGTTTCTCATGCATCAAGACAGGGTGATAAAGCGATTCTGGAAATCTTAAAAAGCTTTGGGGCACGCATAGAAGAAGTACCCCATGGCTATACCTTTTATAAAAGTGAATTAAAGGGCACATCCATTGATTTAGCAAACTGTCCGGATCTAGGACCTATTCTTTGTGTGCTTGGCATGTATTCCCTGGGAAATACGCATATTTACAATGCCGGCAGATTGCGCATTAAAGAAAGTGATCGCATTGCGGCAATGGAAGAAGAACTGCGCAAGTTTGGCGTTACCATAACCTCTACAGAAGATGAAATCTTCATTCAAGGCGGGCAAGACTATACATGCAAACAGACATTGCATGGACACAATGATCATCGCATTGTGATGGCCTTAAGTGTTGCCACAGCTTGCAGTAATTCCTGTACAACCATAGAGGATGCACAGGCGATTACCAAGAGCTATCCCACCTTCTTTGATGATTTTGCGAAGGTGCAAGGAAAGGTGGAAAGCTTATGATAAAAAAAGATACTCGCTTTTTAATTGTTGGACTTGGTTTGATTGGTGGCAGCTATGCCATGGGATTAAAACGCAATGGATTTCATGTGGATGCCATTGACATTAACCAGTTAAGCATTGATTATGCCAAGGAACATGACATCATTGATGAAGGAAGTACTTTTGCTATTGAACTGATTCAAAACGCTGATTTCATCATTTCCGGATTGTATCCCAACATGACGGTGGAGTGGTATACAACGTATCAAAAATACATGAAGCCCCATGCTTTTCTGACGGATGTAAGTGGTGTAAAACGCAATATTGTAGAACGTATCCAAAGTATTTTGCGTGAGGATCTAGAATTTTGCGCCTCTCATCCAATGGCAGGAAAAGAAGTCAGTGGTGTGAAATATGCGGATGATGCTATTTTCCATATCGCTAATTTCATTATCACCCCAACCACCAAAAACACTCAGGCAGCCATAGCTACCTTAAAAGAATTTGCCAGTATTTTAGGCTTTACGAACATTTCCGTTTTAACACCGGAAGAACATGATGAAATGGTCGGCTTTGTTTCACAATTGACGCATGTGATTGCCGTATCGCTAATGAATACCAACGATAATACACATTTGGTGGAATATACCGGAGATAGTTTCCGTGATTTAACAAGAATTGCTAAGATTAATGAAAATCTATGGAGTGAATTGTTTTTCTTAAATAAAGATAATTTAATTCGTGAAATCGATGACTTCGTGAAGGAAATCAATCATTTAAAGACAAAGTTGGAACAGAACGATGTTGAAGGATTAAAAGAATTATTCATTCAATCCACCATTCGTCGTAAACGCTTTGATCGATAATCGCATAACTTCTCTGCTTGTTGGAGAAGTTTTTGTTTGGTAAGTGAATACGCTGTATAATAAAGATAAAGAAAGCCTTTTGAAATGAGGTGAGCATATGCAACAATTCTTACGATATACTGCCTGGGAAATGGAAAAGCCTAAACCTTTCGGTCTTTTTCATGTGTTGATGTTACTCGTGGGAATTAGCATATGCATAGGGTTTGCTTATCGTTTACGTCATGTTACTAAAAAGCAGTATGTTTATGGCATCTTTGGAATCAGTCTTGTTTTGCTCATACTGGAACTTTATAAACAGCTGTTTCACTTTTATCTGCTTGATGACCAACAATATGATTGGTGGATCTTTCCTTTTCAGTTATGCTCCTTACCTATGTATATCGGAATCTTATTTCCTTTCTTAAAAGATAAATGGCGGACTCCATTAGAAACCTTTCTCATGGACTTTAGTTTACTAGGGGCTGTCATGGCTCTTCTTTTTCCGGATGATTTGATGCATCGTTACGTGATGCTAACGGCACATGCCTTTTTATGGCATTTCTTATTACTATTCTTGAGTTTGTGGATTGGCTTTCATAAACAAGGCGATACAACCACAAAAGGTTTCTTACAAACTTTGCCTTTGTTCTTTATGTTTGCCGGCATAGCAACCTTTTTAAATATTGCTTTTCATACACTGGGAGAGCTTAATATGTTTTATATCAGCCCTTATTATGAAAGCACGCAACCTTTCTTTAACTTGTTAACACCAATTGTTGGTATTTCTATGCGTAATCTTATTTATCTTTTCTGCATCCTCTTAGGTGCTTGGCTTATTCATCTTGTCTGGCGCAAACTACAAAAGTTTTTATAATTCTGAAATAAAACCATTTGTTAAACTCTGCCCTTTGACAAGGATACAAAAAAGAACAGGCAATCATGTACATAAATGATTTTGCTGCACAATAAAAAAGACTGCGGTTTGTCACAGTCTTTACTAGAGCATCATATAGCTTGTTTATCGCACGAATTTAAGATATACGTTTCCAATATACGATGCGATCATGAAATATTTCCTTTACTAATTTTAAAAAGGTTTCCTCTTTAAAATCAACTCTTGGTACCATGATAAAAGGCTTATGCTTATCCACAAAAAAGACCATAATTTCACGTCCGATGACAACTTTTTTGATCACTTCTTGTTTATAGCTCATCATTACATCTTGGCATTCATCACTGATCGTATCCTCGCTTAGTGTTACCACTCCATTTTTTTCACAAAGCCCACAATAACGTTTGCGAAATCGCAGTTTGTATATAAATAAGTAACAACCGATGATGCTCCAAAATAAAGCCAAATATATAGACAGGGTGAAAATCACCTTATAAAAATCAGAATCTGTTTCTGCCCCAAATAGAATACTTAACATGGATAAAAAAACAGCTGCAAGTGCATAATAAAAATAATGGAATTTATGAACCACTGCTTTTTTCGTTTTTAATATGTGATTACGTTTTTGCAGGATTTCAAAAAATTCATCACTGTAATCATGACCTCTATCCTTTTCAAACTGATATTCATATACATATTCCATAGTTTTCCCTCTCTTTAAAAAAACCTTGAGAATTTCACAAGGTTATTTTACTAAATCGTGATGTCAGAACCTAATTTTTCATTTAGCTCATTTACATATTTTTTCGCTAGCTCTACATACATGTTGCCTGGATGAAAACAGCTGATGCTGGAATAGAAATAGGAACGAGAACTTTCCCAGTTTTCTAAATAGTAATAAGATAAGCCAATCATATAAGCGCTAACGCCTAAGCCAAAGCCCTTCATACGTTTATCTTCAATGGCATCATCCATTTCTTTAATTAAATCTGTTCGTTTATTAAAGACAACTTCATAAGACCAATGCTGATACATTTTAAAAGTCTCATCATCAATTGTGTCAATGATCTCCATCAATTTATCACAATATGCACGATTCTGATTCTGTAAATAAATATGGAAATATAAATCTAAAATTTCTTCTTTATTTTCCATTGTATAATCCTTCGCCAAGGCCTCTTCCAATGCTTTTTGACGTTCTGCTTCAGGACGGCTACGATAAATAGCTTTTAAGCGATACAATTCACAATTAAATTTGCCAACCGCTTTCTGATAAGCATCTTTTTCACAAAGCTCAATAACCTTTGCATAATCCTTCCCCTGAATAGCTTTATTTAAACGACCGACAGAGTTTTGTTTATAAATCATAAAGGCTATTGCAGCCGCAAACAATAAGATAATTACTACATAAGATATTATACTCATATTTCTTACCTCTTCTTTTCATTACACCGTTCATATTATAACGTAATTCACGAAAAATAGGTAGCCTTCCTTTATTTTTTCAATATTTTTTCGGTTGAAAGAGTGGAGGAAACTTAAAAATTGCTTTATAATAAAGCGGTATGTCAAAGAGGGAGTGATACATATGCATATTATGAAGAAATTTATGAATTATTATAAACCATATCGTACCGTATTCTTATTAGATATGATATGTGCCTTAGTCATTAGTGTTATTGATCTGGCATTCCCCCAGATTTTAAATTACTTAAATAACACATTTTATTTACAGACAAAGGAAGCTATTTTAGATAGTCTGGTTTGGTTAGGTGTTGGATTATTGATCATGTATATCCTTCGTGCCTTATGTCGCTACTATGTAACAGCACAAGGTCATATCATGGGCGCCCGCATGGAAAGTGATATGCGTCAGGATCTGTTTGATCAGTTTGAACGTTTATCTTTTTCCTATTATGATAAAAATAATACCGGAGAAATGATGAGCAAACTGGTTTCGGATTTATTTGATATCAGCGAATTAGCCCATCATGGTCCGGAAAATGTCTTCATTTCTTTATTAAAAATCTTTGGTTCTTTTATTCTATTGATGTATATTCATGTCGGTTTGACCTTAATTCTGATCGGTGTAACCATATTAATGCTGATATTCAGTTTATTTCAAAATCGCAAGATGCAGGCAACCTTCATGGATAACCGCCGTAAGATTGCTGGTGTAAATGCCAGTTTGCAGGATAGCTTAGCAGGCATTCGCGTTGTGAAGTCCTTTGCGAATGAAGACATTGAACGTGATAAATTTGCCCACAGCAATCAGATGTTCTTACAGTCAAAGGAAAACAATTATTATCGTATGGGCTTATTCCATGCCGGTAATAATTTCTTTCAGGGTTTGTTGTATTTGACGATTTTAGTCGCTGGTGGTTATTTCATTGCCATGGGAAATTTAGAACCAGTTGCCTTAGCAACGTATGCACTGTATGTAAATATCTTTGTTGCACCGATTGAAGTGTTGGTAGAGTTCACGGAAATGTTCCAAAAAGGATTCTCCGGCTTTAAACGTTTCCTTGAAGTAGTAGAAACAAAACCAGACATCGTAGATGCACCAGATGCAAAAGAGTTGAAAGAAGTTCATGGTGTCATTGATTATGAAGATGTTTGTTTCTCTTACAATGATGAAGAGAAAGTATTGGATCACATTCACATTCATATTGATGCCGGTAAATCCATTGCCCTTGTTGGACCAAGCGGCGGTGGAAAGACAACCATTTGTTCCTTGTTGCCTCGCTTTTATGATGTTACACATGGCTCTATTAAGGTAGATGGGAAAGATATTCGTTCACTGACCTTGGAAAGTTTGCGCAAAGCGATTGGTATCGTGCAACAGGATGTTTATCTGTTTACCGGCTCTATTAAAGAAAACATCGCTTATGGAAAACCCGGAGCAAGTGATGAGGAAATCATTGCCGCTGCTAAAAAAGCAAATATCCATGAATTTATCGTTTCTCTTCCAGATGGATATGATACCTTTGTAGGAGAGCGTGGCACGCGGTTATCCGGTGGTCAGAAACAACGTATCTCCATTGCCAGAGTCTTTCTAAAAGACCCTAAGATCTTAATATTAGATGAAGCAACCAGTGCTTTGGATAATGAAAGTGAACGTCATATTCAAAAAAGTCTGGAAGAGCTGGCAAAGAATCGTACAACCATTACGATTGCTCATCGTCTATCAACCATCCGTAATGCTGATGAAATCATCGTCATTTCTGAAAATGGACAGGAAGAACGAGGAACGCATAATGAGTTAATCGCGTTAAATGGCATTTACGCGAATTATTATCGTTTACAATTTGAAGGTTTAGATTTTGATGAGGATATGACGAAACAAATTCACATGAAATAAAATGGGATATATTCTCTATATCCTAGGCTGCTGTTTTTTGATGTCAGCCAGATCTTTACATATTAAAAAACGTATTTCATATTTAGAAGTGAAGAAAATTGCGACACTTGCTAAAGAAATACGTTTTTTTATTATTGTAAAAAATTTACGGTCATAATGGCAATACCGAGAACTGTTAAAACAACACCGGTAGCACGATTTAAGGTAATCGGTTTTGCCTTATTGGCAAATTTAGCAGCAACTCTTGCCCATAACAAGGTAGATAAGATACAAAACAACATTGCCCACCAGTCTGGTGCTCCTCCAATAGTAAAATGTGAAACAGCCCCGGTAAAGGCAGTAAAGGTCATGATGAAGACACTGGTTCCAACAGCTGTCTTTAATTCATATCCTAAAACACTTGTTAGAATTAACAGCATCATCATACCGCCACCGGCACCGATGAAACCACAGATAAAGCCAATCAAAATGCCACACAGTACCGATTGCACAAAGCGTTTTTTGGGATCTATATCTCCCATTGATTCTTTGGTTGTCATCACCGGTCGCACAATAAATTTAATACCTAATAAAAACGTCATAAAGACCGAGAAACCGCCCATAGCTGTATTCGGCACTAAAGAAGATATCCAACTGCCCACCATTGTGAAGATTAATACCGTCACCATCATAACCAAGCCGTTTTTAATATCCAAATTCTTATTTTTACCATACGTGTAGGCACTGACAGCACTTGCTAATACATCACTGGATAAGGCGATGCCAACTGCCTCATATGCCGGCATGCCTAAAAATGTAATCAGCATGGGACTGATGACTGCCGCAGCACTCATTCCTGCAAATCCCGTACCAAGACCGGCACCAATACCGGCTATAAAACAAACGATAAACTTCATCAGCATGTTTCTTCTTCCTCCTTTAAAGCTGCTTTTACATTTTCATTCATCCGCCGAAAAGTGTCTTTCATCCTCTTTAACTCTTCTTCGCTAAAGTTCTTTAACAAATGCTTTTGAAACCGTTCCTGTGCTTTTCGACCATCGGCAATCACTTTATCAGCCTTTGCTAACATATGCAAATATATCGTCTTATGATTGCCTTCTTGATAATATTTTTCAATATATCCCTGTTCCTCTAAAAATTTTAAGGATGTTGAAACATGCGATTTCGTTAATTTACGACGTTGGACGATATCCGTCGCATTTTGACATTGTGGATGATTGGCCAGGAATAATAAAATATCGACATCCATTTTATGTAGGTCATAACGTTTGCAAACATTATGCAATTCCTTCTCATACAACCGTTTCCATAAATCAAGAATCTCTAAAAATTCCAACATGTGATCTCACCTCTTTGTTCTATTTAGAACTATATGATACCATGGTTAGCTTTTTTGTCAAGCTATAAATTCGTCAGATAAACTATACGTGTACATCTGCATATACTTTTTCGTAGCTTCTTCTTTTTGACAAAGAAAAAATCCTATTCATGGATAACACCCATAAATAGGACAATTATTAGATTCTCATTGTGAAAAAGACAGTGCACCTTGCGCTATCCTAATCTCTTACTTATGCCATCTTTTCATGATCTGCTATACATAAAGGCAATGTGAACCAGAACGTCGTGCCTTGACCTCGTTTACTAATTACCCCGTATTCAGCCTTATGTAATTCTAAAATCGCTTTCACGATACTAAGACCTAATCCGCTTCCTATTTTAGAGCGTACATGTGTTTTATCCACTTTATAATAACGTTCCCAGATATAAGGCAGCTGTTCTTTTTCAATCCCATCACCATGATCCATCACTTCAATGCGTACTCGATCTTTTTCAATGAGCTGACGGACATATATCTTATGATCATCTCCACAATAATTAATGGCATTGTTTATCAGATTATATATCACCTGATTAATTTTAATGATATCTGCTTTAACAAAAACCGGTTTATCATACTGAAACTGAATTGTAAAATCTTTATTTGTCAGCAGTTTATCATATCGGGCGATAATATGTTCAATTTCTTCTGTTATATTAAAGCTACTGCTATTAATTTCTTGAGCACCGGCTTGTAACTTAGATAAATCCAACATATCATTTACTAAATTGGTCAGCCTTTTCGTTTCGTCAATGATAATCTGCACATTTTCTGCTGTATTTTCACCAGGAATATCTCGCATAACTTCACCATAACCACTAATCATTGTCAGCGGCGTTCGCAAATCATGACTCATATTTGCGATTAATTCCCTGCGCAAGCTTTCAACCTTTGACAGCTCTTTCGCCGCATAATTCAAGGTGTTGCTGAGCTCTTCGATTTCCAGATAGCCTTTCCCCTTAAATGCTACATCATATCGTCCTTTCGCAAGTATCTTGGCGCCATCATTGATTTCAATAATCGGCGTAGCTATTTTACGAGATAAATACATCGCTAAAAGCGACGCGATTAGAATGAGAATTACGGCAATGATAAGAAACTGTGTCTGAATCGTTTCGATGGTGGCATTCACTGGTGTCAGCTGTGCATTGACCACAATGGTTTTTATACTTTTATCTGCCTGCATGACTACACTGATATATGTCATCATTTGGGCATTTTTATTAGATGGTAATAGCTTTCGAAGCTTTTTCTCATCATAAGGTGTATTTAAGATACTATGATAGCGATCCGTTAGTTCTACTTCTTCTTTGAAATTAAAATCCTCTTTATTCGCAGATTCTTCTAATAAAGTAGAAGCAGTACCATCATGTTCCTTCGCCTCTTTTTGTAGCTTAGCAATGATATCCATGTGCTTTTTCATGCTAAACTCGGTGATGCCACAGCGAGGATCTCCTTTTCCACTACTGGAATATAACGGTGTTTCATTTTCATTCTCATAAACAATGACACAGAATTCATTTTCTTTGATAATCGCATCAATTTCATCCTTATAATTCTCATTATTTATTACCTGATTGATATCACTTGCGGCATCTTTTACGGAACGTGATTTGATCAACACATAAAATTTTTCTAAGAAAAAAACCTGAAAAAGCCACAGTACCAAAATGATGATGGCAATAAAGACTAGTAAACTGCCGAAAATTTTCCATTTGATACTGGTATCTTTTCTATTGTTTGCCTTCAAAACGATAACCTACCCCACGTAAGGTAACGATTGTAGAACTATAAATTCCCAGGCTTTTTCTTAATAATTTAATATGTGTATCTAACGTGCGATCGTCACCGTAAAAATCATATCCCCATACATCATGAATCAGCTGTTCTCTTGTTAAGGCAATGCCTTCATTACGCACCATGTAAAACAGCAGAACATATTCCTTAGGCGACATTTCGCTTTCTTTTTCATTTATGAATACCTTTCTGGCTGTAAAATCAATACGTAAGCCTTCATATTCATACACATCCTTATGTTTTTTATCCTCTTCTCCATGAACTCTTTTTAAAATCGCATTGACGCGCATCATCAGCTCTTTCGGTGAAAAAGGTTTAACGACATAATCATCAATCCCTGTTTCAAAACCATGAATACGATCATACTCTTCTCCACGCGCGGAAAGCATAATAACCGGAGTAGAAGCCTCTTCACGTATCTTTTTCACTGCTGAAAACCCATCAAGATTAGGCATCATGATATCCATGATAATCAAATCAAACTGATCTTTTCGACATTTCTCAATCGCGTCCATGCCATCCACTGCCTCAGCAATTTCATATCCTTCAAATTCCCCATATTTCCGAATGATGTTACGTATTTGCGCTTCATCATCAACGACCAACAGCTTGCTCATGTTATCACCTCTATGTTCATTATAACGTGTTTTTGACGTTGCTGTGTGAATGTTTCATGAATTTCTTACGTTATACAAGTGATAATGAAAGCAAAGGATCATGGATCCTATTCCTCCATAAAATACCAATAAGTCAGTTTCTCAGAAGTTTTCATACCGGCTTTCTTTTGCAGCTGTAAGCTGATGATATTGTCTTCAACAATTTCGCCATAAGGAATACGTCCCTTTAACATTTGTGATTGTACTGCCCGTTGTAATAATGCGGTTGCAATACCTTTTCTTTGATATTCTTGCTTTACTTCTAATAGACCAATACTTTCTTCTTCATGCACACCAATAAAGCCACAAAGGATTTCTTTATCAAAGACAGCAAACATGTCATCATTTAGACATTCTTTTATATATTCCACTGTTGCCAAAGAAGGCATGGAGTGCTTATATAAAGCAATAATTTCTGGTATATATGCTTCTGTCAGCGTTTGCATGGTAAAACCATGAGGAAGTTTTACTTGCGGTAATGTTTTTTCGATATAAGCACTGTGATAACAACGTAGTTCACAGGTGATATGGTATTGTTGTTGAATAAAACGATCGGTATACATATCATGTGCCACCAAAATAGCAAAAGAGGAAGGAAGATGTGCTACAACAGCTTTTGCACTTGCTTCATTCTCGGCAGCACAATATAACATATGTGATTTCGGACTCTCTATTAATAATCCATGGCTATCTTCATAATAAATCTTACCTTTCTTTCGGCGACATTCTAACATATCGGCATATAAGATACGATCTTCAAGCTTCATGCATCTAACCTCCTTTTTCCTATGAAATTAAAATCATAGTTCTTTTATACTATCTTTTGATATAGAATATGACATCATTTTATTTACCTGTTTTCTGAATAGTACTTTCCTTAATCGATTGGCACACTATAACGAATAAAAAAGTGTCTTCTCACTTAAGCTTCCTACTCAAGAATAGATAAATTAGAAGTAAATCATCATATCGTTTTTGAAATGATGGTAACCCTTTTTTATCTAAGGTGAGTATGGACTTCGCTTCGTGATAAGACACGCATTCCTTTAGCTTAAGCCATGGAACTCTTTATATAAATCGTTCTTAGAAAGACCTCTTTCTTTCGCGACTCTTTTTATCGCTTCATTGGTCGTTAAACCACCATCAATATATGTTTTAATCTGATCGTGGACCAAAGGCATTGCCTGATCTTCACCGGGGTCTTTTTCTTCTTTGCTGCCTTCGATAATGACAACCATTTCCCCTTTTAATTCCTCAACAACCTCCAGCAATTCCTCAATCGTGCCACGTAAGAATTCTTCATGCTTCTTCGTTAATTCTCTTGCCAGACACATTTGACGATTCCCCAACACCTCTTTACAGCTTTCCAGCATTTTACGAATACGATGGGGAGCTTCATAAAAAACAAGGGTGAAAGGATAATACTTCAAATCATGCAGTTCCCGAATACGTTCTTTTTCGGATGCCTTCAAAAAGCCGTAAAACAAGAAATGCTGTGTATCTAAGCCACTGCATACCAAAGCATTTAACATAGCATTGCTGCCGGAAACAGGAATAACACTGTAGCCTGCTTCAATCACCATCTTACATACGATACTGCCAGGATCAGAGATCAAAGGATAACCTGCATCTGAAACAATTGCAATGGAATTCCCCTGATCTAGCAAATCCACTAACCCTTTAGCACTTTGCAGTTCATTATGCTGATGATGAGAAAGCAGTCTGGTCTTAATACCAAAATGTGTCAATAGTTTCATCGTATTGCGGGTATCCTCAGCTGCTATGACATCAACGCTTGCTAAGATAGAAATGGCTCTTGGTGTCATTTCTTCAAGATTTCCGATAGGCGTAGCCACCAAATATAATGCCGGTTTCTTTTGTTCAAAGCTTTTTTGTCTGTTCATGTTTGTCACCTACCGATCAGAAAAATCAATGTCCGGCCAAAGTTCTTGGAAGGATAAAAATTGTACATCTTCCTTATTTTCAATTTTTACCTGTTGTAGTAAAACATTCATACTGGTAATACGATAACGACTGCCTTTATATTCTATCTGGCTGTTCATTTTAGGCAGCCCTTCTCTTAATTTTTTATATTGTCCATCTTCATATTTTAAACAGCACATCAATTTTCCACATTGGCCGCTTAATTTCTGAATATTCAATGCCAATAACTGATTTTTTGCCATATTGATAGATACAACATCAAAATCATTAAGAAACCGTGAGCAACAAGTTTCCATACCGCACATACCTAAACCACCGATAATTTTTGATTTATTACGAGGTCCGATCTGTCGCAATTCAATACGGCATTTGAAAATACTAGCTAAATCCTTTAATAATTCACGGAAATCTACGCGTTCATCGGCTACATAGACAAAAATGATCTTACTGCAATCTAACGTATATTCAGCTTCAATTAAATTCATATCCAAGCCTAACTTAGCAATGCATTCATTGCAGATTTCCATCGCTTTTTTTGCCTTTTCTGCGTTGATTTCTACTTGTTTTAAATCTTTCTCCGTAGCTTTACGCAAAATTGGTTTAATTTCCATACCGTTTGGTATAAACGTCTCTGTTTCCTTTACGATCTTTCCTAATTCCTGTCCGCGAATCGTTTCAACGACAACATCATCACCAACATGGTAGTTATTATCGTTACATCCAAAAGAATAGACCTTCTTTGATTCTGAAAAAGATACAAAGGCCAAATATTTATATGTACGATTTACATGTTCTCCGTGTTCTTTGCGATGATTATCATAATGATTTTGATTGTGTGCTTCTTTTTTATCCTGTCGTGCATCATTGTTCTTATGATTGTCATGATACGTGTTTCGCCCGTTTTGTTTATGCTCATTTTTTGCGTTATTCGTTTTATTTTGTGTATTCTGATTCATCGTGTCACCTCTTTCATTTCATATAACAATTGATCTATCAGCATCTGCAGATTAACAGAGCGTAAAAGCATATCCTTTCCACGCATCAATATCTGCATGATTTTTATGATATCCATATCTTTCTGCTGCATGGTTTCCAGCTGTTTTTTATACCACATATCTTGACATGCACTTTCTTTTTTCATGCATTCCTTAAAAAACAGCAGCAACATATCTAATACATATTGCAAAGCCTGTTTCCCATATTTTTTTTGTTTTGCCGGGAAACCCTCCAACTGCAAGAACAATAAGGCTTGATAGCAAGATTTCTGATACCGTTCCAACATTCCTTTAAATACATATACAGCATGTTGGTAATCTTCACTTTCTACCGCCTCAAGAATACTTTGTTTCTGATGCAAGATATGAGATAACAAATAGGCATCTAATTCTGCTATTTCTGCTCTAACCTCTTGATAGCAACTAAAAAATCCCGGTGCTGTAAAAGGTATATTCTGACAGCGTGAAATGATGGTTGGCAGTACTCGATCCATTTGTTCAACAATCAAGATTGCTGTCATATCATTCGTTGGCTCTTCCAAGAATTTCAATAGAGAGTTTAACGCATCTGGAGTGGCATTTTCTGCATGATCAAGAATATAAATTTTCTTGCCGGTTGTTTCTAACCCGGTTTTATTAAATTCCTTCTGCAGTTTTACGATATCTTCTTTTTTAATCGAAGTCGTTGTCCCATCAATATATTTTAAATCCGCAAATTCATTTGCCGCTATACGTTTACAGGTATCACAGCACTCACATGCAAAACCATGCGTAGAACATACCAAACTTTGTGCAAGCAGATAAGCTGCCTCTTTCTTCATTGTCCCAGCAGGCCCGGAAAACATATAGGCATGCGCAAGCTTATCAAGTTCGAGTGCATGCTTTAAGGTTGTATAAACAACCGGCTGTTGTTCTTTTAATAGTTCCTTAATCATGAGCGTTTATAATCTCCAACAGACACTCTATCGTTGCCTTTAACACATCCTCAATGGATTTGGTCGCATCTATCACGTGCATGCGTTCATGAAACATTTCCCGTATGGTATCATAGCCTTCTGAAACCATCTGATGAAATTTCATACTTTCATTGTCCAGACGATCCTTTTCTCCTCTTGTTTCAATACGGGAAAGTCCTGTATGCAAATCAACATGAAGAAATATAGTGGCATCTGGCAAATGTCCTTCTATCGCAAATTCATTAATTTTATACACTTCTTCGATACCTATTCCACGGGCAATTCCTTGATATACCAATGAACTGTCCACAAATCGGTCGCAGAGTACAATTTGATGTTTTGCCAAGGCTGGCAGAACTTTTTCTACCAGATGTTGTCTGCGGCTAGCGGCATATAATAATGCCTCACAACGCGCATCCATGGCTGTATTTTTAGGATCAAGTATCACATGACGGATTTGTTCAGCAATATCAATCCCTCCCGGTTCTCTTGTATAAACGACCGGATACCCCATATCCAATAACTTTTCATAAGCCATCTTTGATATTGTAGTCTTTCCACTGCCATCATTTCCTTCAAATGTAATAAATAATCCTTTTTTCATCATTAAAACACTCCTTAACCAATCTTCTTTATTATAGCATATTCGCTATATCTATGCATGAAATTTCATGGATTCGCAATACCAAAGAAGAAACTTGCTAATTAAAAAAACATAATATACCTTACATATAGATCCCATATAAAAGTTTTAATTAAGGAAGGAACCTTATGTATCGCATAAATGGTTTATTCAGCAGTAAAAAAAGTGCCGTATTTCTTTTTTAAACAAGAGAAAAACTGCATAATCTGTATAACTCTGCATACGCTATGTATAGGGAAAATCTTTTCCCTTTCATATACAGGTATGTCACATACCACGTTGAGGATAGCAACCGCTATCCTTTTCGTTTGTTAAATGCTATAATTACTACGTAATCAGAGGTGAGATTCATGGATAAAAAGAAATTATCAGCAATTCAAAGAGATTTGCCAAAAGATGTGGTCTTAATTGCTGTCAGCAAGACACATACAAAAGAAGAGATTGATGAAGCTTATGCGAGTGGATGTCGGATATTTGGTGAGAATAAAGTTCAGGAAATTAAGGAAAAATATGATCCTAACTACCATTGGCATATGATTGGCCATTTACAGCGCAATAAAGTAAAAGATGTTGTTCCTTTGGTAGATATGATTCAAAGCCTGGATAGTCTGCGTTTAGCTGAAGAAATTGAAAAACAGTGTGCGAAGATTGAAAAGGTGATGCCTGTCTTAGTCGAAGTCAATATAGCAAGAGAAGCAAATAAGACTGGTATATTATTAGAAGAATGCTTATCCTTCGTAAAACAATGCATGAGCTTTCCTCATTTGGATGTGCAAGGTTTGATGTGTGTTGGTCCTATGAATGGTACTACTGCCGATATAGAAGCTTGTTTTGAAAAAATGCAAGTTTTATATCATACATTGCAAAATGAATATGGTGCAGAGCGCATCCGTTATTTATCAATGGGAATGAGTCAAGACTATGCTTTGGCATTAAAACATGGTTCTAATATGATACGTTTAGGTACGATCATCTTCGGACAGCGTAATTATAACAAATAAGGCAAGTGTCGAAAAAACGCAAAACACCGCGAAACAACTAAAAAACCGTCGAATATATTACGCCAGTTAGCTATTTATAATAAATAGTTTCATAAATATATTGCATTTCTGGTGAATTATTTTTACAATAGTATTGCTGGTATACCAGCACTATCCTATATGTCATAGACAAAGACCATTAACCTTGGCATAGGGGGGAAGGGAACCATTACGTTCCCTTTTTTTATATTGGTCGCTATATATTTATATCTGCTTTCTTTGCCTGGCGCATAAGCTCACGAACACTCAGATGATAGTATTTCCCATCCTTTCTGAAATTGGTAGAACATTGCCGAAATTCAAAATGTGTCTGTGTTTCCAAGCACTGTTTTCGGATATCTAAAACCCAGTCATAATCCATAACACGTCCTTGAACATCCGATTCACCACCAACAACTACCAGTTCTACATTTTGCAAATAAGGCTTTATTTTTATCGGCGATAATAATGGCTGACAGATGATATTGCGATGCACAATCGGCAAGGCAGTAAATATAGGCAGGCGAATATCTGCCTGTTTCTGATTTTCAATGGTGCAGCCGATAATAACATTGGGATAACCTTCCTGCCAATCCTTAGGAAGACAATTAGCTAAGCGTTCGATGCGTTTTGTTAAAAAAAGAAAAGTCAAATCTTGACGTTCTTTCATCATGTTCCAACATTCCCATCGCCATTCGTCACAATCTTCTAAAAGAAAATCAGAACGAAAACAAACATATACCAATTGATTGGATTTCATCTTATATTCACCATTCTTTTTCTTTTCAATCGGTGCGTAAAAACGTTTTGTCTTTACAATCTCATTCGTATCGATACCACGTTTTGCATCTCCTTTATGTATATAACAATGCTTACACCCTTCACTATAGCGATGACAGCCACGCCATGGATCCCATATTGTCATATGACCACCTCTTTTCTTCATCATTATAACATAAAGAAAACCAGACCTAAGTGATTTGTACCCTTCATACTGAATGATTCAGAATGCCAGGTACATATCAAAATAGCCTGGTTACTTTTTTAATAGTTGTTTTATGGCATAAGAAGCAATTGCTAAACCGGCAGCGGATGGTACAAAAGGCGAACTGGCCGGTGGCATCTTTTGTTTACGCGTAATTCCATCTTCATAAATCACCTTTGTCTGCACGGTAGGCTGCTCACTTGACCATACCACCGGAATCTTTCCTTTGATATGATGTTTCCTTACCAAACTGCGCATAATCTTTGCAACCGGATCATAACTTGTCTTCATCAGATCACAAATGGTCACACACGTAGGATCCATGCGATTGGCCATTCCCATGCTAGAGATAAAAGGAATGTTATGTTGCAGACAATATTGTATCAAAGCCAGTTTTGAAGACATGGTATCAATTGCATCAACCACAAAATCGACAGGTTCTTTAAACACTTCCTCATTTTTTGTTGCATTATAGAAAAGATCCTGTGTGATAACCTCACAATCGTTGCGATAGCTTTCAATACGCTTTTTCATCACCTTCGTTTTAGATTGACCGATGGTCGCAAAAGTTGCATGTATTTGACGATTCAGATTACTTGGCGCAACCGTATCTCCATCTACCAGTATCAATTTGCCTATTCCACTTCGAGCGAGCGCTTCTGCAGCATAGGAACCGACACCGCCAACACCAACGATCAATACACTGGCCTGTTTCAATTTTATAATATTATCTTCACCAATCAACAGTTCCATACGTTGTAATGGTGTCTCTACTGGTGAAGCCATGACTCAACATCCTTCCTTAATTGTTCTTGATAAGAAGCATCTGCTATATCATACCAATGCACCTTCATCTGATTGCGAAACCAAGTGTATTGACGTTTCGCAAAGTTACGTGAGTTTTTCTTGATTTGTTCTATGCAAGCTTCTTTTGGACACTGCTTTTCAAAATAAGCTTTCCATTCTTTATAGCCGATTCCCTGAAAACTTTGTAATTGCCAAACATTCTCATGTGTCGTTACTAATTCGTTGATTTCTTCAAACAATCCTTCTTCCATCATCTGATCGACACGTTGATTGATACGTTCATATAATGCATCTCTTTCCATTGTCAAACCAATGATGAAGGCATCATAGACCGGTTTATGATCTTGACAGGCAATGACCTCACTCTTTTTTATACCATCATGTGCCATACTTAATGCCCTGATTATACGTTGGCGATTATTATGATGAATGTTTTCACATGCCTTAGTATCAACGATTTTCAGCAAGCTCCATAATTCGTCATTACTTCGTTTTTTTAGATAGGTTAAAAATTCCGTATCCTCTTTCTGATCTAAAAACTGATAATCGTAGATAACAGATTTCACATACAAACCGGTACCTCCTACAATCATCGCAAGTTTCTTTTTCGCATTGATTGCATGTATATAGTCTCTCGCCTTTTGCTGAAAAATCTTCACATTATATTCTTCATCAAAATGATATTCATCTACAAGATAATGTGGGATTCCCTGTTTTTCATCCTCTTTGATTTTCGCTGTTCCTATGCTCATTTCCTGATAAATCTGCATAGAATCGCCACTGATGATTTCTCCATCATATTGCTTAGCCAGCTGAATGCTTAAGTTTGTCTTCCCTACACCGGTCGGTCCGACGATTACTAATACCTTTTCCATAATCAACCTCTTTCAAAGTCATGAATCAAATCTTTTTCTTCCATACATATCAATGTCGGTCTTCCATGTGGACAATGGAATGGTTGTTCACATTTGCCCAAATCTTCTATGACACGGTTCATTTCTTCCATTGTCAGACTGCGATTAAATCGAATGGAGCTATGACATGCCATCGTTGCGATAGCGTGCTTCCTTAGTTTTTCCAAACTTAACGCTTTATCTCTTTCCCAAATATCAATCATATCCTGTAAAAAAGCTGCTTCCTCAACATCCTTCATCCAAACAGGCAATTCACGACAGACAAGTGTCTTCTCTCCAAAGGATTCCAGATGAATACCAAGTTGTTCCATGACCTTATTCAGATCTTCTAACTGCATGATTGCAGATACACTTGCCTCAATTGTTATCGGCAACAACAAAGGTTGTGCATCATTTTGTCCGGCTAAGATGGACTCTCGAATTACTTCATAGTGGTAACGTTCCTGTGCCGCATGTTGATCAATAATGTATAACCCTTTTTCTCCTTCGGCAATGATATAGCAGTTATGGAATTGACCGATGACACGCAGTTGGGGAAGGCTTGGATTCCGTGGTTTTTTATGAATCAAATCGGATTGTTCCATTGTTTGTACTTGCTTTTTAGGTACTTCCAATTTGCTTGTTTCCATATGAGGATGAAATGCCTGCTCTACGTTTGCTGTAGATGGTGTAAGCATTTCTTGTTCCTTTTCTTGTTCCTTTTCTTCTTTTTTTACTTCATTCCCTGGCTGTTGTTTGATACCTACGTTATGTGTTTGCTTTTGTTTCGTATCGACGGCATCTCTTATTTTATAAATTGTTTCTGTTTCTTTTGTCTCTGTGATACATTCTCTTTTTATCGGTTGTGGATATTTGATATGCGCTTCTTCTTTTGACTTTTCTATATCCACCTTTAACTGTTCCATATTTAATGGTGGTACATCCTTAGGATTCGCAAAGCTTTCATTCACTTCATCATGAAGCTTTTTCACCTTATCATCACGTTCATATGTTAATTGCATTTCAGGCATTTCTACTTTAATTTTCTTTTCCCGATTTACATTGACCTTCGGTACTTGCAGATGTTCCTTTAATGCATTACTTATCGTTTCATACACTAGTTTTTCCAATTGTTTTTCTTTTGATAAGCGAATCTCCCATTTACTTGGATGCACATTCACATCGACTAATTGAGCATCCATTTCCATATTGATAATGGCAATAGGATAACGTTCTTTAGGAAGATAAGGCGCATACGCATCCATCACTGCTTTTTGTAAATGATAATTACGGATCATTCGCCCATTGATATACAATAACATATAATATTTGGTTGCTCGATTGAAATTAGGCTGCATGATAAAACCGCCAATATGATAATCCATATCATTGCCATCTAAAGCAATTGCTGTCTTTGCGCTATCTCTGCCATAAATCTGCATCAACACCTCAAGTAAGCTGCCATTCCCTCTTGTTTTAAATACCGTTCTTCCATCATGTGATAAAACAAAACCAATTTCTGGATGTGATAAAGCAAACTTCTGAACGACATCCGAGATCAAAGAAAATTCATATTGCGGACTTTTTAAATGCTTAAAACGTGCCGGTGTTTTTTGAAATAGGTTTTTTACCTCAATCATCGTTCCTTTTGGTGTACCACATGGTTTTGCACTTACTAACGTACCATAATTGATTTCCACTTCCGTAGCGTCTGTCCCATTGTTCGTTCGCAAGATCACATGAGATACAGAAGCGATAGAAGGCAGCGCCTCGCCACGAAATCCCATCGTATGTATATTCCATAAATCATTTACTTCTTTCAGTTTACTAGTCGCATGGCGTTCAAAAGCTAATGTGGCATCTTCCGCATCCATTCCGATACCGTCATCAATGATGGTAATCGTATCTATACCACCTTGTAAAATTTGTATTTCCACATGACTTGCGGATGCATCAATACAGTTTTCTACCAATTCTTTTACAATTCCCATAGGACGTTCTACAACTTCACCAGCCGCAATCATATTTGATAAATGTTCATCCAAGCGATTAATCTTTCCCATATATCCTCACCTCCTGTTTTCGATAAACGTATTGTTCTTTATTTCATCTTTTGTTTTAATTCATATAGCAGCTGCATAGCTTCTATCGGTGTCATCTTATTTAAATCTATTTTATCCAATTGTTCGATAATTTCTACATGTTTCGGATTTTCTTTTTCAATCACATGCGGTCCGACGATGTTTTGTATAGGATTATCATTCAATTCCAAATTATCAAGAATCTGTTGTGCACGATCCAACACACTACCTGGCAGATGTGCCAATCTGGCAACATTGATACCATACGATTTATCAGCTTTACCTTCTATGACGCGATACAAGAACGTCACCTTTTCATCCTCTTCATGAACATCGACATGAACGTTCAAAATACCCGGATTACGTTCTTCCATCTGTGTCAATTCATGATAATGTGTTGAGAATAAAGTCTTCGCTTTGATATTGCGTAAAATATATTCAATCATCGCCTGTGCCAATGCCATACCATCATAAGTAGAAGTACCGCGCCCTATCTCATCAAATAGAATTAATGAATTCGCACTTGCATGCTTTAAGGCATTATTGGCTTCCATCATTTCTACCATAAAGGTTGATTGTCCTGACATGATATCATCACTTGCCCCAATACGTGTGAAAATCTGATCAAAGATTGGCAATTCCGCTTTGCGCGCAGGCACGTAACAACCTATTTGTGCCATAATCACAAGTAAAGCCGTTTGCCGCATGTAGGTAGATTTACCGCCCATGTTCGGTCCTGTAATGATCATGATATCCTGATCCTCTTGCATCTTAAGATCATTAGAAACATAGCGTGTTGTTTTCATGATCTTATCCAAGATGGGATGTCGTGCCTCTTCCATATAAACCGTATGCTCTTTATGAAAATGAGGTCGGGTATAACCATTTTCACTTGAAATTTCTGCTAAGGCATACAACGCATCAATGGTACTTAACGCAATTGCTAAATCATGTAATTTAGGAAGATATACACGTATTTTGTCTAATAAATTTTCAAACAATTCATTTTCCAGGCGAATACTTCTTTCCTGTGCATGAACGATTGCATCTTCTTGTTCCTTCAATTCTTGTGTGATAAAACGTTCCGCATTTGCCAGTGTCTGTTTTCGCACATAACCAAATTCTTCTTTTATTTGTGAAAGATTCGTTTTCGTCACTTCGATATAATAGCCAAACACTCGATTATAGCCGATTTTCAATGATTTAACTCCGGTGCGCTCCCGCTCCTTATTTTCGAATGCTAAAATCCAATTCTTTCCATTCTTACCGATTTCTCTTACCTGATCAAGTTCTTCATGATAGCCCTCTACGAAGACACCTCCATCTTTTAATGTAACCGGTGGATTTTCCACGATAGCACCATCTATTACCTCATATAATTCCTGACAGACATCAATTGTTTGAAATTCGCTATAAGCATTACAATCTTTGAATAGATCAAAAATCATCGGAGCATGTTCCAGTGTTTTAATCAAACGTAAAATATCACGAGGATTGGCACTTCCATAAGCTACTCTTGCGCTTAATCGCTCCATATCATATACAAAGCTTAAATGTTCTTTCAGCTCATCTTTCGTAATAAAATTATCATTTAAATATTCAATAGCATCTAAACGTTTATTGATCATTTTCGTATCAACAAGTGGATACTCAATCCATTTTTTTAACAAGCGAGACCCCATAGAACTGCGACATTTATCTAAGAAGCTCCATAAAGTCAATGATTTAGAATTATTGCGAATACTTGCCGTTAATTCTAAGTTTTGCTTAGTATTGTAATCCATTTGTAAAAATTCATTTTCATAAACCTGTTCAACATGATTCAGATGAGCCATATTACGGCGTTGTGTTTCATCTAAATAATTCGTAAGTATACCAAATGCATGGCGTATTCGATCATCTTCAATATCACTGATAAGATGTTCATATGCTTCCTTGATGGCTGCATCTTGATAATAAGAAATTGTTATCCGATCCATATCTTCGATCATTTTTACAATTTTCTTATCGAACTTTTCTTCAATGACAATTTCTGCCACATTATTACCAAGCAGTACTTTCTGAATTGCCATCACCTGCTTATCAATCAACTGTGCGCGCATTTCTCCTGTCGTCATCTCACATAGAACGACCGCTAAGCCAAATTGATAATCATGCAATGACGCAATATAAACAGTTGCTTTTTCATCATTCACTTCATCCATGATCGTCCCAGGAGTAACAATTTTAAGAATATCACGTTTTACTAAGCCTTTTGCTGTAGCGGGATTTTCCATCTGTTCCACGATAGCAACTTTATACCCTTTTTGGATCAAGCGCTGAATGTAGCCATTCGCTGCATGATGCGGAATACCACACATTGGCACTCTTTCTTCCACACCGGCATTTTTGCCTGTTAACACAAGATCTAATTCCTGACTTGCTATTTTTGCATCGTCAAAAAACATTTCATAAAAATCACCTAAACGGTAAAAAATAATTTCATCCTTATGTTTCTCTTTTAACTCTAAATATTGTGTCATCATCGGTGTATAGGTATTCTTTTTTGTCATAAAATCAACTCCTGCTCTCGTTTCTATATTATATCAAAAATGAAGGTTGCTTGGTATAAGTATGCAGAAATCTTTTACATATCTTTCTTATATGAGAAGCATTACATTTTCCTTAATTTATTCAAATTTGTATGCCGTGCGCAACATAAGGAAGAAAAACCGTGCTATAATAGATACAAGCCTTTAATTAGGCATAGTAATAATGGAGTGATGCCAATGAAAGTAGGATTATCCAGGGCGAAGAGTCCGGATAAGTTTGATTTTGTTTTAATGGCTTATTTAATTGTCATGGCAATCACCAGCTTCGTTTCTATCTATTCTTCTTTCGGAATTGTTGGAGCCCAAGCTGGAATGGGGTATCTTACAAAACAGATCATGTGGTTTATGGCAGGTTTTATCGCCTTAGGTGTAATCATGTATTTAGGCAATGACAGTATGTTTCAATTCGCTAAGATTGCCTATTGGATATTAATGGTCTGTTTGATCATCTTATTTTTTGCCAGGATATTATACTCACTGACCGGCAGAGTGATTTCTATCATGCAGCCAACCAATGGTGCTATTTCATGGTTTTTCCTTCCTGGAACTTCCTTTCAGCCCAGTGAGTTTATGAAAATTGTATTGATCATCATTACCGCAGGTATTATTGATGAACATAACAAAGAAAAAGTAATTGATTCCTTTGAGATGGATGTTAAACTATTTATAGAAGTTGCAAAATGGGCTCTGCCACCTATGGTACTAATTCTATTACAGCCGGATACCGGAGTTGTTTTGATTATTGGTATCAGTCTATTGGCTATGCTATTATGTTCGGGAATACGCAAAGAATGGATATGGCTATTAGCCGGACTTATCATCATCTTTATTGCCGTCTTTGCTTATCTCTACATATTTCAATTTGATTTACTAACTAGTATGATGGGAGGAAGCTATAAAATGCGAAGGATCACTTCTTGGCTTGATCCTGAATCTAGCATCAATACGGATAGTTATCAACAATATATGGCTTTGTTAGCATTAGGCAGTGCCGGTGTAAGCGGACATGGTATGCAACAGTTTCTAGTACCGATACCCGAAGCACAGACGGATTTCATCTTTGCTGTTATTGGTCAAAGCTGGGGATTGATTGGTGCAGTATTCATCTTAATACTATGTTTAGGACTTGATCTTCATTTATGTAAGATTGCCAGCATATCGAAGAATATGTTTGAAAAATATCTGATTTTAGGTGTTTTAGGAATGTTGCTATATCAGCAAGTGCAAAATATCGGAATGATCATTGGATTATTACCAATTACCGGTATTACCCTTCCTTTGATATCGTATGGCGGATCTAGCATGCTATCTTATTTGGTAGCCTTTGGAATCATTATGAATGCCAGTGCGAAAGCTAAAAAATTATCAGACTATGTATATGAATAAGAGGTTGTAATGATATTAGATAGATTTACGAAATGAAATCTTCTATACACTACAACCTCTTTTCTTACATACAGTCCCAATTATAAACAACGTTTGTAAAATCTTTATTTTTAAGATCTTGTTCAGAAATAAAGAAATTTGCGACACCAGAATCTCCCCACATAATATCTTCTACTGTATCTAATTGAAATAATAGGATATCGCAAGGATTGTCTTTTATATACTCTCTGGGATCATATTGTGTAAAGCAAGGATATCCGCCTATTTGTGAAGCAAATGTTTCTAATCTATCACATAAGTTATCATATATGACATCATCTAAATCGAAAATAGTGTGTTGATCCTCTTTTAATAAATCTTGACATGACTGAGTAAAATAATCTTTAAAGCGATAATCATTTATGGTAATTGTCTGAAAATGTTCATGCGGTTGCAGACGGTATTCACAATCCAATGGAAAGGGTAACATTGTTTCTTTATGTGCTTTCGGTTGAAAGATACGATTGCTTACAGGCTGGTTTGGTATGGATTCATAATAGCGAATTGCCCATCTCTTTTGAGATCTTGGATCATCAAAATCACAGCCGTAAAGATCATCATCACCACTTATAAAAATCTGTAAAAGCCCTGATGTTGGAAATCCTTCCGGTGCTTTAAACTGCGAAAAATTAATCTGCGCCAACAAATACAATGGACTCTTTTCTATTTGATCAATTGGAAGTGTCTCATGTTCAGGAATATAATATGCACCGCCGATTTTACAATCAAATAAAGCTGGTTTATCTTTTTCAAGAGTAAAGTAAGTAATCGGTTTTTGTGATGTATTTTTTAAACGTTCATAAAACATTTCAACGGTTGCTTGTATTTTCTCTTGGTTTTCTACTCTGTCTTCATTTTTTGGTTTTGTTTCATTTTGTGTCTTTACCTCTTGTTTGGCAAATATTTTTTTAAGAAAACCCATAGTCTTTTCCTCCAGTTACTTTCATTCTGAAGCTACCTACTGCTTGCGAATTAATATAAGTTTTTTAATCGTTTTAAATAACTGTATGCACGATAACGAACAAATTGTACTTTAAGATCTGACATACTGCAAATAATTTCGTGTGTATCCGCTAATGATAAATTCAAATGATCATAACATAGTACAGCAGTATCAAATGTCTCACTACGCATAGTGATGATGCGATTTTCCATCATAATGTAAGGTACCCCTAGTGAACGATGTTTGGAATGTTGAATTGGTGTAATTTCAGTCAATTGCATTAACGATATACCACTATCAATGACAGCACCTTTTAAGCTTCGATTATATGCAGTAGAGCCTGCCTGTGTACTTAAACATATCCCTGAACCACGGCATGTTTCAAAAAATTCTCCATCTATATAGATATCCAAAATTTGTGATTTCACGATATTTTCAACACGCATTTCATTTAAAGCATAGCGGGGTACAGGATCATTATCCATCTGTATTTTTAACAAATTGGAAGTGAAGATGGATGGCTTTTTGTGTAAAAGATCCTGAATGCATTCATCAATTTCCTCTCCTGTATAATCCGTAAAAAAACCCAATGTACCTGTATGGATACCGAGGAATTTTATTGTATTAATAATGGGAAGATATTTATGCACCCCATATAATAAAGTGCCATCTCCACCTATACAAATTACCAATTCAGGATTTTTTTTATCATATATCCATCCATGTTTATTTAATTGACTACACAAATATTGTTCTGTTTGAAATGATTTTTCATCTTTCTTTGCGACAGTTGCATAATTCATAAGAAATCACTTCCTTTCTTATTCATACTATTGTATTATAACATTTGGGTGATATAAGATGAATAACAATATTGAAAAAGAGTATAAAGTTCTCGTCACAAAGGAACAATTTTATAATTTATATCAAAATTTTGCTACACCACCATTTCATGAACAAGTAAATATTTATTATGACACTCAAGATTTAATGATTCGTAAACATAAAGGAGCAATGCGTATTCGTGATGTCAATGGTATGCATATTTTCACATTGAAGATGCAAAGTGAAGAAGGTTTATTAGAATTTGAGAAGCCAGTACCGAAAAATGCTATTACTAGTTTAGAAGATGAAGAAATTCAGGAACTATTACATCGCTATCAATTACAAGGTCCTTTTTTTAAGATAGCCGAACTTCATACGCAGCGAGCGGTTTATGAAAGTGAGTTTGCTGAGCTATGTTTTGATATCAGCACCTATCATGGAAAAACAGATTATGAAATTGAATATGAATATAAAAAGGAACATGATGGTCTTTCCATATTCCAAGACATCATGAAACAAATAAATGTCGTATATGAGAAAAATTGTATTTCAAAAATTCAAAGAGCAATCAACAGTTTATAATTTTTGATTGTTCAAAATGTAACTACTATGTTGCTATGAGAAATGCAATAGAAACAAAGA
This sequence comes from Longicatena sp. 210702-DFI.1.196, assembly GCF_020563125.1. Classification (NCBI taxonomy): domain Bacteria; kingdom Bacillati; phylum Bacillota; class Erysipelotrichia; order Erysipelotrichales; family Erysipelotrichaceae; genus Longicatena; species Longicatena sp. 210702-DFI.1.196. The sequence goes on from NZ_JAJCPX010000009.1 coordinate 90,901, forward strand.
TTCATTTAGAATAACCACGTTTTCTCCATTCTTGTTTGTGCCTTTAAGTTAGCTTATAGGAATGAGCATATTATAAAATCGTTAGCATCCATCTTTACCATTTCTTTTTATGTTATGTACATTCAAATTCATTTCATAAGGCTAGTCATCATCGACTAGCCTTTCTTCGTAATTTATATGTAACTGACATAATATCTCTCTGTATTCGTCACTTAGTTTTTGATTAAATAACAGACATAATTGTATTGTTGCATTAAATTCACTTTTCTCAATATATGTAGAATAAAACATATAGTGTCCTAACATGTATTGAAACTTTTTCGTAAATTCCAAAGTATTCACAATACAAGGAAGATACAAGATGAGTCCCGCTTTCGTATATTCTATAAACTCTGTTTTACTATTGCTGACAAACTGATATTGGTTATGATTCTTCATGATGGCAATTGCATATTTATAGAGCATACGAACATCATGCGTACTATACATATCACATGCAATTTTATCATGTATATTATTCACAAGATTTATTTGTGCATCGATCATAAAATCATGTGTCTGTTCGTGAAACAAGGATGACCACATATCTGAACCTATTTCATTCGCTAATTTTAATATTTTTGAAGTAAGAAACATATCATCTTTATCAAGATAGATATAACTCTCTACTTTATTTGAAATAGCTACGCCTATTTCACTTAAATAAATGGGAGCTTGAAAAAAGACTAAGTTTTCTAATATAAGGCAATTTAAATAATCTGGAAGTTTATGATTTTTTGTTACTTTACGAATTGCTTCCTCTAATGAATCTTTATCTGGATAACCGTTTTTTGTATCATAACGATTCCACATTTGTGAAAATGTCAGTGTATAGCTTTTTTGTAGTCTGCCATATCCGATTAGACCTTTTTCTTTATTTTTTCCTTTTTCAGTACCCTTCGCCAGAAAAAATAATAAATCACCATTATGAAAATCACTGATTTTTTTGGTATTGCTAGGTTTCCAAAAATTGATGGAATGATTGCCATTCAGTCTATGATATTCTATCATCTTTTTATCTGTAATATAGGCAATGGAAGCCATCGTACAACACCTCTTTCTCTCTTATCTATTTTATCATGTAATCGAAATTGAAACATAGAAAAATCGTGATTTCTCACGATTTCTTTTACATTTTTTTACGACCTTCAATTGCTTTGATTAAAGTGAGTTCATCTGCATAATCTAAATGACCGCCCATAGGAAGTCCATGTGCAATACGTGTGACTGTAACATCATAGCTTTCTAAAAGCTTTGAGAGATATAAAGCAGTCGTTTCTCCTTCTACCGTCGGATTGGTTGCGATAATAATTTCTTTTGTATCTTCTTGAATACGTGTCAATAGGCTTTCAATGTTAATATCTTCAGGTAAAATACCTTTCGCTGTGGATATTACACCATTTAAAACATGATAAACACCTGCATACTCTTTCGTCTTTTCCATGGCAATTACATCCTTAGGACTTTGAACAACACAGATAATATCACGCTGTCTTGTTGTATCCTTGCATATATCACACAAGTCTCCTTCAGCCAGATTTCCGCATACCTCACATTTTTTCAGACCGTCTTTCATATCAGCTAAACTTTGTATAAAGCCATCTAAGGTTTCTTCATCCCACTCTAGTGTTTGAAAAGCATATCGTTCTGCGGTTTTCATTCCTACACCGGGAAGTTTCCGAAAACTTTCTACAAGAGCCTCAAACTTTTTTGGATACATTAAAATCCTCCAGGCATTTTCACTCCGCCTGTTAAAGCATTCATTTTCTGTTCTTTATCTTTTACGGCTTTACTTAATGCATCATTAATAGCTGATTTCAACATTTCTTCTAAATCTTCTTTTCCATCTTTTTCTAATAATGCTTCATCAATACAAATTGTTTCAATTTCCATGCTTCCTTTTACGGTAACTTTAACAACCCCACCACCCATGGTAGAATCGTATGTCTGTTCATTTAAAAGTTCTTCTGCTTTTGCAAGTTCTTTCTGCATCTTTTGTGCCTGTTTTAATAAGCTTTGCATATTCATAATATCTATTCCTCCGTTATAATAATATTTTCTTCACCGAATAAATCCAGTATTGTTTCTTCTTGTGTTTTCTCAACAATCTCTTTTCTTTCTATCTTTACAGTTTCTATCTGTATTGGTTCAGGCAATGTTCCGTTTATCATTCGTTCTTTAAATTCACGAATAATTCTTGTTTGATGTTCTTTGGAAATAGCAAATATTTTTTTATTTTTATGCAGCAGTTCTTGTATAAATGCATTGAATTCATTTTTACTATCTGCCTCATTGATTTCATTTGCTTCTGCCTGATTGTCCACACTAATAACGATGTAGTTACTACCACTACCGACAATCATGCTATTTTTTAATAGATTTGCTGACTTTGCCCATGTTAAATCTAACATATATTCAGCAATTCGATAGAAATCTTTTATGTCTTGCGCCTTTTCTGGTTTATTTGCCCCTGCCAATAGTCCTAAAATAAAATCATCATCTAAAGGTTTAATTGTTTTAGATGTATTAGGAACATCTACTGATGAAATCACCTGAGTATGTAATTCAAGTTCTTGGTTGTCTTCTGTTATGGATACATCCAAATCATATGGTTCATCATCTTCAGGTATTTCAAGTATTTTCTTTTCCTTTTTAGGTTCAAATGTTTCACGTGAAACATTCTTATTCAAATCTTGTTTAATAATAGCTTGTTTACTTTCTGATTTTACTGGCAACACCTGTACTGATTCATTTTTTTGTATTACATCATCATCCAACATTTGCAATAAGCAAACCTCGAAATAAGATCCTACATTCGCTGCACCGCGATATTTATCATATGTTTCCATTAAGAGATGAATCATATCGAAACGTTTCTTGCGACTCAATCTTTCAATCATATGATTGACTTCTTCACCGTTTAATATACGTAATAACCCTATATCTTTAGTATATTCGAAAATAATTGATTCTTTTAGAATTTCAATCAGATCTACTGTCAATCGTTTAATATCTATACCTTTTTCAATCAAAGTGTCTACAATATTTAAAAGATTCACTGCTTCTTTATCGATGATGGCATCAATAATTTCAAGTTTTTCTGTTATTGTGGTAATTCCATATATTTCGTTAATATGATGCACCTTAATATCATTTTGTGCATATGCAATACATTGATCCAGAATTGATAAAGCATCACGCAAACCACCATCTGCTAGTTGTGCAATAATTCTTATTACTTCATCTTCACATGTTAATTGTTCACCCTGTAAGACATCTCGTAAACGATTTTCTATATCATTTCTTGGAATCTTAGTAAAATCGAAACGTTGACATCGTGAGATAATTGTAGGTAAAACTTTATGAGGCTCAGTAGTAGCCAGAATAAAAATAACATGTTCTGGTGGCTCCTCAATCGTTTTTAACAGTGCATTAAAAGCACCAGTGGACATCATGTGAACCTCATCTATGATATACACTTTATATTTTCCTTTTAAAGGTGCATATTTCACTTTTTCAATTAAGGTACGTACTTCTTCAACACCATTATTACTGGCAGCATCTATTTCAATAATATCTGGATGATTTCCTTCTTGTACAGCAATACAATTTTCACACTTTCCACAAGCCTTCGTATGTTCATCTGTACAGTTTATTGTCTTGGCAAATATTTTTGCAATAGAAGTTTTACCAGTACCACGTGGGCCACAAAATAAATAAGCATGTGCTATTTTATTTTGTTCAACAGCATGTTTTAATGTTTGGACAATATGTTTTTGACCGTAAACTTCATCAAAACTATTAGGTCGATAGGTACGATATAAAGCCTTATAAGCCATAATTCACCTGCTCTCTGTCTTATTTATTATATCATAAAGCAATGTTCTCATATAGTAAAAAAGCAAATACTTTTCACCTATTTAGGGCTTGTATTTGCTTTTTTTTGTTTCCTTTTTTGCCTAAAGAATTGTTTCAATAATGCTCCACATTCTTCTTCCAAAATGCCGCCAATAGTTTCGGGATAGTGATTAAAACCGGGTGTCTCATACATTTTCATGCAGCTTTCTATGCATCCACCTTTTGGATCATATGCACCAAACACGACAGTTTTCATACGTGATTGGATAATTGCGCCACTACACATAGGACATGGCTCTAAAGTAACATAAAGAGTACAATCCTCCAAACGCCAACTTCCGATTATATTGCATGCTTTTTCAATTGCTAATATTTCAGCATGTGCAATTGCTGACTGTTTACTTTCTCTTAAATTATGTGCTCTTACTATTATTTTATTATGATAGACAATAACACAGCCAATGGGCACTTCATCGATAGCAAATGCTTTCTCAGCTTCTTTAATTGCTTCAAGCATAAAGTTTTCATGCATGATTATCACCTTCATTTCGGTATAATAAAAGCTACTACACATGATAGAGCTCCCTTAAGGCTGCTTTGTTCCCAATCTGACCTGATTCAGTAGATACCATTGTAGTAGCTTATATATTATAACATATATTCATTTGAATGCAATATCTGTTTTCAATTTATTGTAGTAACAAAGATGAAAAGGAAACATAAAATAGAGGACACCAATATGATAGCTTTTCATACTAAAAAACAATTCATAGAACATGATTTCTTTTTAAAAAAAAGTTGTTTCAATTTTCAGTTTAAATACTTTTTAAAGTAAATATGATTTTTAATAATACACCATATTTAATATAATCATCTGCAACGTTCTTTATCTGAACCGTATCTATCTTCTTTTCTACATAGCTTCTATGTATCAATAATTTTTTATACTTCACTTAATTTATTGGTAATACTCTTTCCAAGATTGTAACACAAGAAAAACATTAACACCTTTCTTTGGTATTTAGATATTTAAATTTAATATTAAAAATCATTTTTCTCATTTTTAAAAATTAGCAAAAAACTACCACAATATTTAAATTCATGTAAAACAATTTTCAAATAATGTTTCACGTGAAACAAAAAAAGTGGTTAAAATGTGAAAATGATGTGCAGTGAGATATACAACTGCCAATCTCTTAGTATTTCAATGCAAATCACAAGCAGTAAAAATATTCTATTTTATTCAAAATAATCCTTTAAATAAAGCTTTTTCTTACTTTTTCAAGCTTTTGAAAATAATGCCTTGAAAATACAAAGAAAGTAGGCGATAGTCATTAAACTACCGCCCCTTATCAAACCGTACGTGCCC
>NZ_JAJCPX010000090.1:0-810 GCF_020563125.1 Longicatena sp. 210702-DFI.1.196
AATCTAAGGAAACATTGAAGTCCTGTTCCCGTTTGATAATATCCATGATATATGGTTCGGTGTGGTCAATATACTTCCATTCTCCTGATAATAATTCATTGGGCGTTACTCCCAGCACGTCCATTATCTTTTCTAATGTGTCAAAGGTAGGATAATTCACACCCCGTTCAATCTTGGAAAGGCTCTGCATATTGATACCGATTTTATCCGCAAGTTCCTGTTGTTTCATTCCTCTGTGTTTTCTTATGGTCTGTATATTCTCTCCTAAGAAACTGATTTTCTTTTCGTAATGTTCCATAACTTAGTATAACCGCTCCTTTCGTTGCTTTTCTCGGTGTTTATAAGCATATCATACTTAATATTTATTAAAAAGTCAATCAAAACTTCTTGACAAGTAATTCTAATGGCGTTATTATCGTATTAGATAGGGTGATTAAGCACGCTAGGGTCAATCACACGCTTGAGTAAGCATAGAAAAGATGTATTTTCATTTTGATAGCATGAATAAGCATGGACTATCAGACCGAAAATAAGGTTTCTGACTGGGGCTGTTCCGTTTAGCCACGAGTCTTACAAGGCTCGTGAGCGTTAAGAACGGATCAGACACAGGAAGAAAGGGAACGCCTTTAGGCGTTCATAAAGGGCGTATATGTAACACCGCCCTGCGCATACATGTCATAGTACCTAGAAACTGTGATAAATAAAGGAAAAAACACGATTTTTACCCCGCAAAAAACGGGAAGTACGAAAGGAGTAATGCACTATAACTACACACAAAAATTTATCCGTTAAGATTGATTACATCAGCAT
>NZ_JAJCPX010000091.1:0-761 GCF_020563125.1 Longicatena sp. 210702-DFI.1.196
TACGCCCCGAGGGATTTTCACCCTAGATATGTGGCATGCCCGCCACACATGAAAACACACCTAAGGAAGAAAAGCTCAGGTGTGTTTTTTATGTCAATCTTTACTATTCATTTTCTTTCTAACGTTTATAATTAAACGAAGAAAAATCCAATTTCATCAACCTCCCTTATTTATTATTCCATAAGGTAACTTTCTAAAACTCCTGCTTCCTGTGCAAAAGCTGATGCTGCTGATTAATAAGCATATACACCTTTTTATTAATGAGGATACCATATGCTGTAAATGAATCATTAAATGCTTCATAGGCTAATTTTTTTCATATTGTCAGCCTCCCAGAAAATGCTTAATTGTTATTTCAAGTCTTTATGTAATCTTATTTCATTTTTAATTTTCTTTTCTTAACAAAAATTAAGGACATGGCAATTATGGATGTAGAAACAAATACCAAATATAGTGAAACATTTGTAAAATCTCCTGTTTGTGGTGCCTTATTATTAGATGGAGTATACTCATCTTTTGGTTTTGTTGGCTCATCTGGTTTTTCAGGAGTGATTGGAGATTCTGGCACATGAGTATTTGTAATTATGAAATCACCATTCTTATCAATCTCGGTTTTACTTGTATAACCATCAGAAATTGTTACTTCTTTAATAGAATAATTTATTTCTTTTCCTGATTCATACTTTGGAAGATATTTCCAAGAAGCACTCCAATTATTTTTTTCATTCAGTGTGAGCACTTCCCCGAAGGCCTTTCCATTA
>NZ_JAJCPX010000092.1:0-753 GCF_020563125.1 Longicatena sp. 210702-DFI.1.196
ATAATAGGCTTCTCTGACTCATTACCGGGATACATCCTCATACCGATGGGGATCATATTGGCATCAAGTAATAGACCTAGCCCAACAATGGGATCATGACGCATTTCTTTAGATGGGCCACGTCTTTGAAAATCATTTTCTTTATCGATTTCAAAGTAGAAGTTCGTACAATCGAAGAAAGTATGTTTTGTATCAATACCAAAATTATCAGCTGTAGCTACCGTAAGTATTTCAGTGAACTTCTGATATTCACTCCCCAGAAATTCAACGGCATCTAATAATTGATCATAGCTGAAGTCAACTTCATTCAAAAGGGAAGGAAGTACATCATGAAACGTTTTGTGTTTAGACAAAGGTGCTACAGCACGTGCAAATACAAGAGATGAGAATATATCATAGACATTAAACTGAAAGTAGCGAGTAGACTGCATATAGTTAAAATGATCTTTTACATCTAATGTGTTAAGAATGTTGGCAAGAGGAAAATAGCCGAGATACTTTTCAGGAGAGACTTCACCAATAAGTCTTTGATTTATCTTTGCATTCGCATTTTTGAGTTTTCTTTCTTCATTCATTCTAGCCACTTCAGCTTTGTAGTAGGCAATAGGATCATCAATCCCAGAATCAATAAGAGACTGAAGATTACCAAGTTTTCTAATACTGCGATGCTTGGTTCCCTTAACATCAGGAGAATAAAAGCTTTCGTAAATAGATAAATAGGTACGATTTTGTTGTTTAGCAACCTTAAGGAAA
>NZ_JAJCPX010000093.1:0-732 GCF_020563125.1 Longicatena sp. 210702-DFI.1.196
CTTGTGTTCATCATAACACATACAAGGCTCATTTGCATTAGATTGCGTCCAATTTATCAATGACCTTTTCAAACTGTCGGCGTTTAATCTGTATGCGGTTGCCATTCATAATGAGCCAGCCAGCGTCCTTGTTTTCCTCTGCCAAGCGTCTTAACTTGTTTTCTCCGATACGGAAATACTTTGACGCTTCTTCAATGGTAAGGGTGTATTTTTCCCATACAGGAATATCGTTGTTATTCATCAGATACCCCCTTTCCCATGTTTCGTGTCATACTGGATATAGGGGATAAGGTCGGTGCGGTTTATCCTCTGTAAGTGAGCGGTCAGTTTACTGGAAAGGGAAGTGCTGTATCTTGCCTTATCAAGCATAGTTCCCACTTTTTCCAGTCCACCTAATGCGTCATGTTCTTCCAAGAAGTAAAAACTTTTCACAGCGGAAATCACACCACCCTCTGTGAGCCATTGCTGTGTTTCTTCAAGGGAATTATGTGGTTTGGGTACTTGCAGTTTCAAGACTTCCACAGCCCCTAAAAAGCGTTCCCAAAACCGACACGTTTTCCACCTGCTCTTATTACTTTCATTTCTGTTCGCTACGACAAAGCGTAGGTTGTTTGCCAATAGCCCGAAAGCCAGTTCCCCAAGTTCCAGTGGTCTGTCCTTGAATGTCATGGCAAAAACATGAGCCTTATCATCACGCAGTTGCATTTCTGTCCGTTTCCAACTGCCGACTTC
>NZ_JAJCPX010000094.1:0-689 GCF_020563125.1 Longicatena sp. 210702-DFI.1.196
AATCTAAGGAAACATTGAAGTCCTGTTCCCGTTTGATAATATCCATGATATATGGCTCGGTGTGGTCAATATACTTCCATTCTCCCGACAATAATTCATTGGGCGTTACACCCAGCACGTCCATTATCTTCTCTAACGTATCAAAGGTAGGATAATTCACACCTCGTTCAATTTTGGAAAGGCTCTGCATATTGATACCGATTTTGTCCGCAAGTTCCTGTTGTTTCATTCCTCTGTGTTTTCTTATGGTCTGTATGTTCTCTCCTAAGAAACTGATTTTCTTTTCATAATGCTCCATAACTTAGTATAACCGCTCCTTTCGTTGCTTTTCTTGGTATTTATAAGCATATCATACTTAATATACATCTAAAAGTCAACAAAAACTTCTTGACAAGTAATTCTAATGGCGTTATTATCGCATCAGATAGAGTGATTAAGCACTCTAGGGTCAATCACACGCTTGAGTAAGCACAAAAAATATGTATTTTCACTTTGATAGCATGAATAAGCATGGACTATCAGACCGAAAACAAGGTTTCTGACTGGGGCTGTTCCGTTTAGCCACGAGCCTTACAAGGCTCGTGAGCGTTAAGAACGGGGCAGACACAGGAAGAAAGGGAACGCCTTTAGGCGTTCGTAAAGGGCGTATATGTAACACCGCCCTGCGTATACATGTCATAGTACCTAGA
>NZ_JAJCPX010000095.1:0-688 GCF_020563125.1 Longicatena sp. 210702-DFI.1.196
CGAATGGAGGAACTAGAAATCTGGGGATACCAACGGTAATGGATAGAATCATCCAGCAGGCAATGGTACAAGTATTAAGCCCAATATGTGAAACGTTCTTTTCGGATTATAGTTATGGATTCAGACCAAATCGGAGTTGTGAGCAGGCCATAAATAAATTATTGGAATATATCAATGATGGATATGAATGGATAGTAGACATTGACTTAGAGAAATTCTTTGACAACGTGCCACAGGATAAATTGATGAGTTATGTACACATCATCATAAATGATGGAGATACAGAGTCGCTCATACGAAAATATCTTAAAGCAGGTATCATGATAAACGGAAAATATGAAAAGAGTGAAAAGGGAACACCACAGGGTGGAAACCTATCGCCATTATTAAGTAATATTATCCTAAATGAATTAGACAAAGAATTAGAAAGCAGAGGATTACACTTTACCAGATACGCAGACGACTGCGTGATAGCGGTAAAAAGTAGAGCCAGTGCGAACAGAGTGATGCATACAATCACAAAGTGGATTGAACACAAATTGGGACTGAAAGTGAATGCGACAAAGACGCATATCACAAGACCTAACAAATTAAAATATCTAGGCTTTGGATTTTATTATGATACAAAAGATAAGAAATATTGTGCAAGACCACACGCAAGTTCCATACAACGATTTAAGAGGAAACT
>NZ_JAJCPX010000096.1:0-685 GCF_020563125.1 Longicatena sp. 210702-DFI.1.196
AAATTGGACGCAATCTAATGCAAATGAGCCTTGTATGTGTTATGATGAACACAAGTCATATCAAGGCTCTTTCCAACAAGGAAAGGAGCAGACACCATGAAAGAAAAAAGACGGGATAGCAAAGGACGTATCCTGCATACTGGAGAGAGCCAACGAACAGACGGGAAATACTTATATAAATATGTGGACGCATTTGGAAACACAAAATATGTGTATGCTTGGAGATTGACACCCACAGACCCGACACCAAAGGGAAAACGGGAAAAACCCTCACTTCGTGAACTGGAACAGCAGATAAGACGGGATATTGAGGACGGTATCGACAGCACAGGCAAGAAAATGACGCTTTGCCAACTCTACGCCAAACAGAACGCACAGAGGGCAAATGTGAAGAAAAGCACACAGAAACAACGGGAACAGCTCATGCGGTTATTGAAAGAGGACAAGTTAGGTGCTAGGAGCATTGATACGATAAAACCCTCTGACGCTAAGGAATGGGCATTACGCATGAAAGACAAAGGCTTTTCCTATAACACCATTAACAACCATAAACGCTCGTTAAAAGCGTCATTCTATATCGCCATACAAGACGATTGTGTAAGGAAAAACCCTTTTGATTTCAAGTTAAGTGAAGTCCTAGAAAATGATACCAAAGAGAAAGTCGCATTGACAGAGGAACAGGAAC
>NZ_JAJCPX010000097.1:0-672 GCF_020563125.1 Longicatena sp. 210702-DFI.1.196
CCTTCCAGCTTCAAGGTAAAGTGAAAGCTATCTTCTCCATCATATACATAACCTTGTGGAAAGGAGATATGCTTTGTTACGATCAGATCCGTTGTCTTCTGCTCAACATATGGCATATATAGATTCACAAATTCAACTCTGGCACCATCTGGTTTGATCGTACCGATGGCAGAGGTCCCCGCTGCCGGAGAAACCTGTTGAAAATTTTCTTGCGGCAGCTCCAAGATCTCATAGGATACCCCATTGCCAACATACTCAAATTTTGCAGTATATCCACCATATAAGGTAAAGTTTCCATTACGATCGGTCATGACAGGTATCTTATTGGTTGTTTCCGAAGATATCGTACCATCCTGATGATTGTATACCTCATCTCCGTTTTCATTGAACACACGGTATTGTTCCTTATTGGCAAGCTTTCCATTTAACTTTAATACGAATTTGAAAGCCACATCCTTTGGTACCTCATAACGATCATCAGCACTTTCTACATGCTTGGTGATAAAGAGGTCAGGAGTCTTATTCTCTTCATTGGTAAAGGTCATTCTCGTTGTTTCCTCTGCCTGTATAGCTTGCGTACCTGCGACCATAAAGAAAGCAGCAAGCAATAGTACGCTGATTCGTTTTATATATTTCATAATATCATGCCCCTTCCTGTGATGGTTGCCATTC
>NZ_JAJCPX010000098.1:0-672 GCF_020563125.1 Longicatena sp. 210702-DFI.1.196
ACTGTGTATCGTTAAGTCGTACGCTCTTAACTTACACAGTTTATTTTACACTCTCTCCGTGGACAACGTTTTCTGTATTGACGTTGTTACTTTAATGGGATTATATCAATGTAAACAGTCTTTTTATGTTTATCCTTTTGCTAATTTTCTTCGCTTAATGATTTTTTTAATTTTACGAACAATAACATAAATGATGATAATGAAAACACCTAAAATGATTGCTGATTCTATCGGATTTACTTCCACAAGATTATCATCATAAGAAGCATCATATGCCGCTTTCGCTTCTTTATAGAATTTCGTATCTTTTACAGAATCTAAAAACTGGTAATTTTTATCCTCATGTTCTTTGGCGTCTTCTTTACCATTTGTCTTACTCATTTCTAAAAAATTCTTTTTCTCCTTGATGTAGTTCTCACGATAAGTATTGTATTCGCTTATATAATGTTTGCTAAATTTTTTTAAATCAAAACTACGTTTTGCTTCCTCTTCATTATATATGTTCGTAAAAGCATCTTTGTCTGCCATAGCATATATTTCATTCAGCTTTAGCTTTTCTTTTGCATCGTATGCTTCTTTATAATGTTTTGTATATACTTCTTTTATAATATTTTATCTGAAATTTTATATCTAATTTTTGATTATCCGTATAAACACTATACTTTCAAATAT
>NZ_JAJCPX010000099.1:0-651 GCF_020563125.1 Longicatena sp. 210702-DFI.1.196
TCTTGTATTATTTAATTAACCAAGAAACAGGTAATTAAATAATATCTTCCTTTCTTGGGAATTCATTAAGCTATATAATTAGCTTAGGGCTGTGGATTTGTATCTATTTTTTTGTGGCGTAGACCATTTAAAGGAGAATCAGACCACAGTTTTTATTTACAAACTTTGATTAGTTAGATAACACTTGATGTTTTATTTCGTACAAGATTAGGTCCGAATAAACAACTGTGATCACCAACAGCCCTTACTTCAAAAGGAGGTATTTCATCATGTATTACGTAGGCATTGATATTGCCAAGTACAAACACGACTGTTACATCTGCACTTCTGAAGGTGTTACTGTCCTTGAATCTTTTTCATTTGATAATTCAAATACTGGATTCAAAGAACTTCAGTCTGCTTTAGACCATCTTGATCATTCCCAACAAATAAAGATAGGCCTAGAAGCAACTGGTATTTACGGAAAGAATTTAAAACTCTTTCTCTCTTCCATTGGCTATGACTTTCATGAATTCAACCCATTACTAGTGAAAAGATTTCATGATTCACTTTCCAATCGAAAAACCAAAACAGATAAAATTGACGCTCGTATCATCGCTTTATATCTATCCACAGGTGCTTCTAGAACCTATCTGTATTCATCATACCACA